>JALSRI010000212.1 GCA_026984835.1 Thiohalobacter sp.
TGGGTCCGGGAGACTGCTGCGGATTTCCGGCCGGGTCGGGCCTGGCTTCGCAGCTCGTCAATCGCTCAGCCGCAGCGACCCGCTTCCTGGAGATCGGCGACCGCACGCCGGGTGACGAGGTCGAGTACCCGGATGACGATCTCAAGGCCGTCCAGCGGCCGGACGGCAGTTGGGAGATGATGCACAAGGACGGCCGGCCCTATTGAACCGGCCGGCCGGCGCGCCAGGCAGCAGGATCGGCACCGTGGCCAGCACTTCCGGCGCCACCTGTAGAACCCGCGCCGACCGGTGACAAGCCTGGCCGTGAATCACACGCCATAGATCCGCCCTGCTAACCACCGCGTGGCATGCGTTCGTAGATCTCGCGAAGCAGGTAGCCGAAGTGATAGGTATAGCCCCACACCAGCAGCGCAGTCAGAATGACGCCGATCAGGCCCAGCACGATGGTGACGCCCTCGTTGCGCTGCCAGCCGCGGTAGATCCAGAAGGCCTCCAGGCCGGCGAAACCGGCCGCCGCGCCGGTGAGCAGGACGACGTCTTTCCGTTCCATGTCCAGCGGCAGCATGAAAATGAAGAAGAAGGCGAAGGCGACGCCCAGCGGCAGCAGCGAGAACAGCCAGCGCTGGATTTCCTTCAGGTCGCGTTCGGAATGGACGATATCATGGAGTTTATTGCGGATAGTCATGTCCCGTATCACTGCCTGTCGTCGGCCGTCGGCCCGGATCAGTCGAGTCTGAAGCCGACTTTCAGCTTCACCTGGTAGTAGGCGATCCCGCCGTCTCGGATCTGGCCACGGCTCTCGATCACCTCGAACCAGTCCAGGTTGTGCAGGGTCTCGGCGGCCTTGGCGATGGCATTCTCGATGGCCTGGTCGGTGCTGCTGCCGGACGAGCCGACGACTTCGATCATCTTGTACACATGCTCATTCATGGGCTTCCCCTCTTCGGTCTGGCGGATTCCGGCGGCAGGACGGCTGCCGTGCCTGCCGTCGCCGCCTCGCGCTTCCGATCCTCTCATATTTTCCGCCTGTGTGCGCGCTGCCGGTCGGCCTAAATGAAACGGGCGTGCGGCCGTCACAGTTTCCGGGGGACGTTGTTCATGAGTTTCATTCTGGGTATATCCGTCGTCATCAGGCTGCTGGCCCTGGTCTGGGCGCTGCGCCTGTGGCACCGCATCCAGGACTGGCGCATCGGTTTTCTCGGCGCCATGGTGGCCCTGATGGCCCTGCGCCAGACGCTCACGCTGGCCAAGAAGGGCTTCGGATGGCCGCCGCAGCTGAGCGCCGGCATGGACGAGATCCCGGGGCTGCTGGTCAGTATCCTGGTACTGCTGGCGATCGTCTTCCTTGGCCGCATGATAGCCGACGAGCGCCGGCGTTCGGCCGAGTTGCTGGTCACCAACCGTGAGCTGGAACGCCAGATCGCGCGTCGCCACCAGGCCGAGGATCGCCTGCTCACCCTGTCACAGGCCATCGAGCAGAGCCCCGAGAGTATCTTCGTCACCAACGCCGATGGGCGGATCGAATACGTCAACGCGGCCTTCGTGCGCGATACCGGTTACCAGCCACAGGAGGTGACGGGCAGGAATCCACGCCTGCTCAAGTCCGGCCGTACCCCAAAGGCCACCTACCGGTCGCTGTGGAAGGCATTGCTGGCTGGCGATTCCTGGGAGGGGGAACTGTACAACCGTCGCAAGGATGGCAGCGAGTGTATCGTCCGTTCCATCATTTCCCCGGTGCGCGACGCTGCTGGAGAGATCAGCCACTACGTGGCCATCAATCAGGACGTCACCGAAAAGAAGCAGGCCGAGGAGCGGATCCGCTACCTGGCCTATTACGATCCGCTCACCGGCCTGCCCAACCGTACCCTGTTGATGGAACGGCTCAACCACGCCCTGGTGCAGCCCCGCGGGGCAGCGAACAAGGGGGCATTGCTGCTCGTCAACATCGACCGCTTCAAGACCGTCAACGAAGCCCGCGGCCACCTGCTGGGTGACGCGCTGTTGCGCGCCATCGGCGAGCGTCTCGGCCACTTGCTGCACGACGACGACACCGTGGCCCGCCTCGCCTCGGACGAGTTCGCCGTGCTGGTGAGGGAACTGGCCGGGAGCGACGACCGGGCGGCGGCTCGGGTGAAGCGCATCGCCGAGCGGATGCTGGAGGCGCTGCGCGAGCCGGTCGACATCGACCACGAGGACATCTATGTCACCGCCAGCCTGGGGGTCACCCTGTTCCCGGAGAGCGCACAGGAGAATGCCGGCGCCATCCTGCGCCGCGCCGATACCGCCCTGCACCAGGCCAAGGCGGGTGGCGGGAACCGCAGCGCTTTCTTCGAGACCGGCATGAGTCACTGGGCCGAGCAACGTTTTCAGATCGAACGCGAGCTGCGGCAGGCGGTCACCAATGAAGAGCTGCGCCTGTTCATCCAGCCGCAGGTGGATGCGCGGGGGCGGCTGGCCGGCGCCGAAGCCCTGGTGCGCTGGCAGCACCCGCAGCGAGGCCTGGTCCCGCCCGGGGTGTTCATCCCGGTGGCGGAAGAGTCCGACCTCATCATCGATGTCGGCGGCTGGGTGCTGTCAGAGGCGCTGAAGCTGATGGCGCGGGGCGACATGGCCGGCCACCCCTTCCACCTGGCCGTCAACCTGAGCCCGCGCCAGTTCCGCGTATCGGGCTTCATCCCCTGGCTCCAGGATCTGCTGGAATCGACCGGTGCGGACCCCAGCCACCTGACCCTGGAGGTCACCGAAGGGCTGGTTATCCAGAACATCAATGAAGTGATCGCCAGGATGAATGAGATCGCGGCGCTGGGTGTGCACTTCTCGATCGACGACTTCGGCACCGGCTACTCGTCGCTGTCCTATCTCAAGCGCCTGCCGGTACACGAGCTCAAGATCGATCGCAGCTTCATCCAGGACGCGCCCGTCGACGAAGGCGATGCGGCGCTGGTGGAGACGATCCTGGCGGTGGCCGAACACATGCACCTCCGGGTAGTGGCGGAAGGAGTGGAGACGGAGGCGCAGGCGGCGTTCCTGAACGCGCGGGCCGATGTCATCCACCAGGGTTACCTGTACGGCAAGCCGGAGCCGGCCGAGGCCTGGTTCGAGCGCTGGTTCGGGAAAGCCGCGGGCTGAGGCGGGCAGACCGGCTTCCTGCCTCAGTTCCACAGACCCGCTTCCCGCTCCCCGCTGCCGATGCGCTCGTAGTTGGCGATCACCTGCGCGCCCAGCAGCAGGATGAGGGCGGCGGCTTCCAGGCTCAGCAGAATCACCACGGCGGTCGCCAGGGTGCCGTAGATGACGTTGACGAACGACAGGGTCGAGAAATACCAGACCAGGAAGTGGCGCGTCAGCTCCCACAGTACCGCCGCCGTGACGCCACCGACCAGGGCGTGGCGCCAGGCCAGCCGGCCGACCGGCATCACCAGGTACAGCGAGCTCAGCAGCAGCACCTCGCCCAGCACGCCAACGATGTACATGAAGGTGGCGCCGTGGCCGCTGAACACCCAGTGGCCGCCGAGCAGCCGGCCGCCGTCGTCGGCGATGGCATCGATGCCGCCGCTGACCACGCTGACCACCAGCAGGCCGAAGCCCAGCAGCAGAATATAGAAATAGGGCAGGATGGCGGACACCAGGAAGTGGCGCCGCTGGATCCTGACACGGTGGTGGAAGATCACCGACATGGCGTTCTCGAGCACCGTGAAGGCCAATGAACTGAAGAACAGCATGACCGCCAGGCCGACAATGCCCACCAGTTTCCAGTTGGCGAGAAACACCTCGATCTGTGCCATCAGGGCCTCGGCCTCGCCCGGCGCCACCAGCGCCAGGTAGCCGCGGGTGATCTCCAGCAGGCGCTGGGGTTCGATGACCTGCGACAGCACCACCAGGATGAGCGCGAACAGCGGCACGATGGACAGCAGTGTGTAGTAGGCGACTGCCCCCGCCAGCAGCAGCCCCTGGTTGGCGCGGAAGGTGCGCACGACCCCAGCGACGAAACGCCAGGGCCTGCGGGTCACCAGGGCGAGGCGGGCAGCGGAAGAGGGCATGCGGGCGATCCCTGTGGTGGCGGCGTGCTCAGTTCTCGCGCTGAGGAATCAGCGTCTGGATCAGGCTGGCCAGCAGCAGCGGCCAGAGGATCCAGTGGATGACGTTGACTGCGCCGGCATACAGCCACATCTCGCCGCGCGGCGCCAGGTAGGGCCAGGGGTCCCAGCCGATGATGGGCAGGTGATAGCGCGTCGCCAGGGCAAAGCCGTGGCCGAGGCGCGCCAGCCAGCCCTTCGACGTGAGGGTGGCGGGAACACGATGCGTTCCGTCAGGGTCCGGCGCCGGAACCGTCCAGCCGCACGACCCGCCACCGTTGCGGCACCCCGGATCGAGCGCCTCTGCCAGGACGCCGGCTGCCTCCGGATCCTGGGTGATCTCCAGCAGCGACATGCGCGTCTCCGGTGTCAGCGTGACGGCGTCGGCATGGTCGACCGCGAACCACAGGGCTGTGAATACATACCACACCGCCATGAAGGCCAGAATGGGCGCCCGCTTGGTGCCATAGCCGACGATGGAGTGCAGCAGCATCAGGGCGGTGGCGAAGCGCCGCTGCTCGCGCCACTGTTCCTGGCGGCGCATGGCGCGGTGCACCTGGTCGGCCAGCTGGCGGTTGCCCTGGTTGCGCTGTGTGCGTTCCATGCTGCTGTAGGTGGAGCGCTTGAATTCCGAGGAATGTTCCAGAATGCGGAGGATGCGCTTTTCCCGGTCGCCGTCGCCGCTGCCCAGCGTCCAGCGGTCGACCGACACATTGCTGAGATCCACCTGGTCCGGGAAGGGTTCGCTCATCTGCCAGTGGCCGATGCGGGCGCGTTCCACGATCACCTTGGGCTCGGGCGGAGCGATGCGGGTGGCGATGGGCAGGCCCAGCACCTGCAGGACGTCGGCGAAGGCCAGCTGGCGGGCGCGCAAGCGCCCACGCAGTTGCTGGAAGCCGGTCTCGTCTTCGCCGCCGGGCGGGTCGCTCCGCCCCTGCCGGCCCAGGGCGCGGTGTGACAGCCAGTTGATCTGCCAGACGTCGAACAGCAGGTAGAACAGGTAGCCGAGCAAGAAGAACAGCCCCGTGGCCCAGAACGGGATGCCGATGGCCGGGCCGTCCGGCCAGTGCCACGCCGCCAGGGCGAGCACGCCGCCGGCGGCGAGCATGGACGCCAGGGCCGAAATCGCATGGAAGGTCCGAAACGCTATCCGCCTTGCGTTCGCCGGGCTGCCCGCTTCCTTTTCGCCAGGCAGCGGCAGCACCGAGCGCGCCATGGGGAGGCCGCGGTCCCACTGGTCGTAGCCGCAATGTACGCGCGCGCCCATCTCGCCGGCGAGCAGCCAGAAACGGCGCGCGATAGAGAGGCTGGCGGCCAGCAGTACCGCCCAGGTCAGCCGTTCGCCGACCCCGAGTCCGGTCGGCTCCAGCAGCCCGAAGGGGTTGACCAGGAACAGGACGACGATCACCGTCAGCAGGCCCAGCGCTGCCACGGCCCGGCCCGCGACATGGGCGAGCACCGCCAGCAACGTGCCGGCCAGCAAGGCGAGGGGCAGCGGCCAGGCGCCTGCCTGGGCGAGCCGGGGTGCGGTCGGTACCAGGCAAGCAGCGAGCAGGGCCAGCGGATACAGGGCAAACAGGGCGGCCATCGCACCGGCGGCGCCGGACCAGCTGGCGTGCCCGCGGGCCGGTGCAGCCTGGCGGTGCGGTCGCTCGCCGTCGATGCAGCTGCCCGACACCACGAGGTGATCGACGCGGGCGCTGGACAGGTCGATGCCCCGGCCGTTCAGCCTGGCGCAGGCGCCTGTGCCACTGTCCGCAGCCCCTTTCTCCGGGCACAGCCGGAGCTTGCCCTTGATCGCGGCACCGCGCGCCTGGATGGCGCGCCCGGGGTGGTCCGCGTCGTTGCCGGTCTTGTCGATGCAGAGACCTTCCAGCCTGGCATCACCCTCGATGGTCGCCATGTTGAGGGTGACCGAAGTGCAGTGAACCTGGCGCACGCCTTCGCCAGCCACGCCGAGGAACAGGTTGCCGGCTGTGACATCGTCCAGATCCAGTGCCGTCACGTGGCCGCCCAGGATGCCGATGTCCCCCTTGACCCGGGTGCCTGCCAGCGTCAGCGTGCCCAACTGCTTTGTCCCGTCGATCTCCCCGTCGGCGATGTCGACGTCTTCGATCACCAGATCGCCGCCGCCGGCGCAGTCGGTCAGCGAAACCGGCCCCCGGGAGACCAGCCTGCACAGGCTGATGTCGCCGATGACCGGGAAGGCGGCCCCGGTGATCCGGTCGATGCGGGTTTCGGCCACCGCTTCGTCTTTTTTCCTTTTTCGTCCGCCCAGCTCGAGGGCGCCGATCTCCCGCAGCCGGTTCAGGCGCAGCTCACCCCGGACGGTTACGCCATCGATTGCCAGCTTTCCGCCGATCCGGCTCTCGGTGAGGTCGACGTCGGACAGTTCGATCGGCGCATCGCCGCTGCTGTCCCCGGCCGCTTCCGGCCGGCCCTCCAGGCGTATACGGTAGGGGCTGATGCGCAGATCGCGTCCCACCTTCATACTGCGCATCCGGGCCTCGCCGCCAATCGAGGTGCCCGCCAGCTGCAGGGTGCCCTCGAGTTCCAGCCCGTCCAGGTGCAGCGGCCCTTCCAGCCGGGCCCGTTGCAGATACAGGTCCCCTGCCAGGTCCGAATCCGAGAGGTCGGTCACCCTTGAAATGGTCATGGCATCGTAGCGCCATCCATACAGGCGCATTCGTCCGCCGACCCTGGCATGGCGCATCTGCAGCTGCTCGACGCAGCTGTTGTCGAGTTCGAAATCCGAGCCCACGTCGATGAAATCGGCCAGGATTCCGGTTCTCTGGTCTCGCCCGGCCAGATACGCACTGTGCCGTCCGCGTCCGCCCGCCTCGTCCGTGACGTCCAGGTGGCGGCGTGCCTCGGGCCGCAGACTGCCGTCCGCTTCCAGCAGCCCGGCGCGAACCTTTTTCAGGAGCAGCCGGTGCCGGCAGCGCAGTCCGTTCATGTGGATCACGCGACAGTCGAGCAGCCAGCCGTCCTCGCCCACCTCGGGCAGATCGGCCACCGGTTCGCAGACCACTTCCCCGGCCTGCAAGCCCTGCAGATCGAGCAGGCCGCCGGCATCCCAGCTGCGCTGGCAGTCGGTCAGCACCTCGAGCCCGGTCAGGTCCAGCCTCCCGCCGATGGTGCAGTTTTCGAGCTGGACCTTGCCGAGGCGGGCGCGGGGCATGGCGAAGCCTGGCGCGCCCGCGTACTCCTGGCGCAGCTGTTTGGCGAGCGCCGGGTTGAAGAACGACAGGTTGCCGGAAATCCGGCAATCCGCCAGGACCAGTGTGCCGTTCTGGTCGAATACCGCATGCCGCTCGCCCCTGGCGGTTTCCTGCGGCGCCAGCATCCGGAGGCCGGTCAGATCCAGCGTCTCGGTCACCAGCCCGCGGATATAGAGGCCATGGCCGATGCGGCAGGGCTGTGGCCGGTCCGAGGCCGGCACCCGGCCCGGCCGGAAATAGACCGCCATGGCCTTGCCGGGAGACACCATGTCGACGCTGCCGCGCACGGTCAGGGCCTCGAACTCCATGTGCCCGTCCACCCGGGCGCCACCCAGTATCAGGTTGCCGTCGATCTCGACCGGGCCGCTGTCGGCGGTAGTGCGGGCGTAGACGGCGTCGCGCACGCGGCAGTGCGAGAGCGTCATGTCGCCATCGACCAGGATGGCGTCGAGGAGCACGCTGCCCGCCGACAGCTGGTTCAGGCAGACGGCGATGCCATTGTGGTCCGCCTTGAAATGGCTGGCCTCCAGTTGCAGGTTGCCCGACAGGGTGGCGGCCTGGAAACTCGCGCCACCGCAGAACAGGCACTGGTCCCAGACGATCAGGTCACCGCCTACCTGTGCATGCGCGGCGCTGAACGCTCGCCGGACGGCGCAGCGCGACAGGTGGACGTGACCCCGGGGGGCATGCAGGTAGTCCGCCTCGATCCGGTGGGCCAGCAGTCGGTCGCCGCGCAGCCCGCTGCGCAGCGTGGCATCGCGCAGCGTCAGGGAAGGGAGGTAGTCGCCAGCCTCCCTGCCCACGTCATGCAGGGTGGTGGAGCCCTTGACGGACAGGCCGCGCAGGTCCAGGTCGAAGCGGTTACGGCCCCGTTTGCCGAACGATTTCCTGAAATCGATATCCGCGAGCGCGAGATCCTCCTCGATGCGGCTGTTGCGCAGTCGCAGTACGCCGTCGATACGGAAGCGGTCCAGTGTCAGGGCGGCAGGAAGGGTCATGTTGCCCAGGTCCAGGTCACCGGTGATCCAGACCCGGGTGTCCACTGCGGCCTGCCGGTACCGCTCGATGAAGCGGACCAACAGGGTCAGCGTCCGGCCGGAATCCGGCCGGACGGTCCCGCCGCCGGCCTGCAGGCACAGCCAGCGGCGGGTGCCGGGCGCCTCCATCAGGACCTGTTGCCAGGCTTTGCCGTCGCCGCCGAGGACGTCCTCGAGGGCAAAGTCGCCAGCCGGGTCGCCGCGCCCGGCGGCCTGTTCCAGGCCCGACAGCAGCCGCTCCGTGGTGAGGATGTCGACCACGGCTTCCTCGAGCACGAACAGGCCGATGCGCTGCAACTGCTGGATCTCCTCGCCGGGGGGCGTCTCGCAGGCCTCGTCTTCCAGCATTTCGACCCGGCCGTCCGGCTGCACCCGGAACCGCGCCAGGCGTTGTCGTGAGCCGTGGGCGACCAGAACCCTCGAGACCACGAAGGAGCCGTCTTCGGCCCTTTCGATGCAGTCGCGGCCGACCGGTGCACCCAGCGCAAACGTGGCGATGCCCGCGTCGGCTGATTCCGGCGCCAGGGAACTGCAGAAGAACTCCAGGTAGTCGCCGACCCGTTCCTCGTCGCCGGCCGCGAACTGCAGGCCCAGTTCCCGGTTCAGCGCATGGATGACGTTGGAGCGCCAGTCGAGGCACACCAGCCGGGTGCGTTGTTCGTCCCGGTCGGCGATGGCGATGAACCGGGCGCGTTCCACTCTGCCGCCGTCTCCCGGCCGGAACACCTCGAACAACACACTGGTGGCATGCCCGCCGTCGTAGCAGGACAGCGGCCGGGCGCGGATGAGGGCGTCGTCGGCCTGGAACAGGCGGTCGAGTTCATCGGTCCAGAGGATGCGGTGGGCGAAGCGGAAGTCATCGGTGGTGTCTGCCGGCGCCAGGATGTCGCGCAGGGTGCCGGGGAACCGGCTGCCGACGTGGAAAGCGGACCAGGGGATGCGCTGGCCGGCCGGCCCGGCCTGCGGCTCGGTCAGCGCAGCATCCACCAGGCCCAGCTTGTCCAGGCTGCCCACCCAGGGCGGCGCCTCTCCCTCGATCGGCTCGTCGTCGAGCATCTCGACCCCGCCGTCCGCCTCCAGCAGCAGGCGGATCCGGAACAGCGCGCCGTCATAGGCCATGCGGGCCGCTTCCACCTCGGCGCGGCCTGCATCGCTGTTCCAGCGAAAGCCGTCGGGTGGATCCTTGCCCAGCAGGACGAAGGCCGTCTGCTGGCCCGACAGCGAGCCGCAGAAGTAGTCCAGGTAGTCCCAGGCGCGCTGCGGGTCGTCGAAGGACTTCAGGCCGAGGAGGGTGTTCAGCCGGTGGATGGGGGCCGAACTCCAGTCGAGCTGGTAGGGTCCGCCGCTGATGCGGTCTCCCTCCAGGGTGACCAGGAAACGCCAGCGGGCCAATGCGCTGCCTTCCAGCACTTCGAACAGCCAGGTCTCCTGCGGCGCCGGCGTGTCGAAGAACGACAGCCGCCGCGCGCACACTGCGCTGCCGTCGTCGTCGGCGACCCGCCCCAAGCGCTCACGGACGGCCCGGAGCAGGCGCGCCTCGATGCTGTCGGCCGTCGCCGATGACGCAGGTCCTGCCCGTGCTTCCGCCCCGGGGGCTGCCCAGCCGCGCTGCTCGAGCACGGCCCGGCAGACGGCGTTGATGCCCGGCCCGGCCCGCACGACCCGCCAGTCGACGGCCGGGGCGTCGGCAGGGTGGGTCATGTCGGACAACCTGTGTTCATGGGACGGCCTTGCAGTGGGGCGACTACAGGGTATGTCCGGGCCGGGTGCCTTTTCAAGCGAACGCCGGATCGCGCGAATTTGAGAACCCCGCGCAACTCGGTTATGGTCACGACAAAACAACGACCTCCGAAGCAGGGGATGCATGCCGTACTGGACCACCCTGGGACGTGATCCACGCGCGCCCGAGTCGCCGGGCGCCTGGCAGGCCGTGGAAGACAGGGAAGCCGCGTCCGTATGGCAGGCCTTGCCGCAGCTGCTGCGCCATGCCATGACGCTGCCGGAGGGGGCCGAACGGCGGGTGCTCAAGATGCCGCTGTCGTTCTGCCCCGACCGTGTTCTGTACGAATTCGTCGCCACCGATACGCTGCCGCGGCTGCCACGCTATGTGCTGGGCGGCGCGGCGGGCGCGGTGCTGCTCGACGGGTCGAATGCGCCCGTCTACGCCCTGGGCCGGTCGGGCGCCCTGCGGCTGGACGAGCAGACGGTCGCCGACTACGTGCGCTTCTTCCTCTCCCACGTGGTGGGCCGCGACGGCCGCTTCCTGCCGCTGGAATCCGTCGACACAGTGCCGCGCCTGGACGGCTTCGGCGCCGGGCACCAGGCCCTGCTGGCCCGGCATGCACGTCCGCTCGCAGCCGGGAGGGTGAAACGCAGGGGGGAGTGCTTCGAACTGGAGACGAGCCTGCTGCTCGGCCAGTCCCTCGCACCCGTGACCGTCCGCGTCGATGCGGCGGGGCGCGTCGATCTCGACATCGGCGAAGTCGTGGCCGAGGCGCTGCCGCTGGCGCCGGACCGGCCGGCCGACGCCGACCATCCGGGCCGGCCGCGCTTCGATTTCCTGGACGGCTGGCGCGCCGCCGCCGCCCTGGATCCGGCCCTGCGCGCGCAGCTGCAGCGTTCGCCCGATCTGGCCGCTGCCATGGAGGAGGGCGGTCTTGCATTCCAGGCGCTGCCCTTCTTCGATGGCGTGGTGCTGCTGCGCCGCGGCAAGGACCGCCCGCCCCTGGGTTTCGGCGCCCATGCGCTGCTGTCGGCGCAGGGCATCTTCCCCCTGCACGGCAGCTCGACGCCCATCTTCGAAGCCATCGAGCGCGAGACCTTCCGGCTCGACGACGCCAGCGTCGCCGACTACCTCACCTTCTTCTGCGACTTCGTCCACGGGGAGGAAGGCCCGTTCCGGCTGGTCGCCAGGCCGCGGGAACTGAACGCCGCCACCGCCCCGGCCGGCGACGGCGACCCGGCCCGGCTCGACGCACCGCAGCTGCCCTACCGGCAACTGTCGCCGCGCCAGCTGGACAGCCTCATCGGCCCCGTGCAGGCGCGCCGCGACGGAGACGGCTGGCGCTGCGCGGCGCTCAACCAGTATGGGAACAACCTGTTCATGGCCCGTTTCCTGGTCCGGCCCACGGGCGAGATCGAGATGACCGAAGACCAGGTCCTGGTCACCGACATCCCCATCGACGCCTCGCTCGACCGCATGCGCACCTGGATACAGCCGGTGTCTGCGGGGGCGGAGGGCGGCCTGTCTGCGCCGGGCAGCGACAAGTGGCCCGCCTACCTCAACGCCCGCAAGCTGGAATCGTCGATCCTCGACGAATACGTGCGCCAGCAACTGCTGCGTGCGCTGCGCGAGGGGCAGGGCGGCCCCCTGCTCGATGTCGACGCGGCGGCCGACGACGAGACGCTGCTGCGGGCGCTGGCCGTCTTCCTGTACCGGGCCTGGCCGGTCGTGATCATCGAGTCGCCGATCCCCTGCATCGAGGAGATCGTCGCCCGCCTGCTGCGCGAGCGCATCGACCGGTCCGGTCCGTGCAAGAAGATGCAGGCGGCACCGCAAGACGCCTCGCAGGGCGTGCTGCCCTCCATCGACGATGGCGACACGCTGCTGGTGTCGCTGCACCAGTGGCATCGCATTCTGCGGCCGGAGGCGGTCGCCTACCGGCTCGGGGTCACCGATGCCGTCACCCTCGTCGGCTGCGATACGCCCGCGGTGGTGCCGGATGCCCTGCAGCGGGTGGCGGACATCGAGCTGACGCTGGGCGGCGTCGATGACGCGCTGTTCCGAACCCTGTTCTGCGGGCTGTTCGACTGCGACTGGCCGGACGGCGGCGCCGGCGGCGACGGGCTCTGGCCGCACTATGTGATGCCCGGCGATTTCTACGTGCCGGTGCGCGACATGCTGCAGCGGCGCTATGCGGTGGCGGAACCCGCCGACGCCGGGCCGGACACGGACGACGCCGGGGCGTCGCCGCGCTGGACACCGGCCGCGGCGCTGGCCGCCGTCCGGGCGCGGGTGCAGGCGCGGCTGTCGGCGATCGAGGTCGACGACGGTCCGGGGCTGGACGAGCTGCACGGGCTGGGCGAGGCCCGGGCGGTGTTGAAGGACCTGCTGGCCGACATCCGGGCGGCGGTCTCCGGCGCCATCCCCTGGGACGCGGTGGACCGCGGCATGCTGCTGGTGGGCGAGCCGGGAGTGGGCAAGACATTGCTGGCGCGCGCCCTGGCGCGCGACGGCGGCGTGCGCTTCATCCACGCCAGCGAGGCGCGCTGGATCGAAGGCACCGACGGCCTGTCGGCGCACATCCTGGCCATCCGCGCCACCTTCGCCGAGGCGCGCCGCAGCGCCCCCTGCATCCTGTTCATCGACGAACTCGATTCCATCGGTAACCGGCAGCTGTTCGAAGGGCGCAACAAGGAATACTGTACCGAGATCGTCAACACCCTGCTGCAGGAACTGCAGGGCGTCATCGACCGCCAGGGTGTATTCGTCATCGGCGCCACCAATTACCTGGAGTACGTCGACCCGGCGCTGACCCGCGCCGGGCGGCTGGACCAGGTGGTGCGGGTGCCGCGGCCCGACCGCCGGGCGCTGCAGGGCATACTGGACTACTATCTGCAGCCCTACGCGCGCGACGGCCGTCTCGACGCCGACATCGACAGCAGCGCGCTGGCGGGCATGGCGCTGGGTGCCACCGGCGCCGACATCGAGTTCTTCGTGCGCGATGCCGCGCGGCGCGCCCGCAAGGCGGGTGTGCCGCTCGGTCACGGCCATCTGGCGGCCGCCATCACCCGGGCGCCGCGCGACCGCGGCGCCGCGCGGCGGCTGGCGCCGGAGGAACAGGCGCGCACCGCCGTTCACGAGGCCGGCCACGCCATCGCCCTGCTGGCCTGCGGGCACTACCCGGCGCGCCTGTCGGTGGTCTCCATCATTCCGCGCAGCAACGGCAGCCTGGGGTTCACGGGGGCGCTGCCCGACGCGCGCAACACCCTGACGCGCCGTGCCTGCGACGAGTATCTGCAGGTGCTGCTGGCGGGCAGGGCGGCGGAGGAGCAGGTCTATGGCAGCGATGGCGTCAGCAGTGGCGCCGGTGGCAGCAGCGACAGCTCGGACCTGGCCCTGGCCACGCGCTGGGCGGCGCGCATGGTGGGTGAGCTGGGTTTCGGGCCCGCCGGCGAGCTGCGCTGGCAGCCGCAGCCGGAGTCGGCGGCCGCTGCCGACCGGGTGCGCCGTCTGCTCGACCAGGCCTACACCGCCGTGTCGGCGCGTCTGGCCGGTCACCGGCCGCTGATCCACGCCCTGCGCGACGCGCTGCTCGACGAGCATGAACTGTACGCGCCGGCGCTGTACCGGCTGGCGGCCGAACACGACCTGCCGGTCGCCGCCGGGGAGGAGGAACGCCATGTCCCGGGTCCCTGACAACCGCGCCAGGCTGGATCACCGCGTCTACAAGGTCTGGATCGAGGTCCTGCTGCGCGAGGCGCTGCGACGCAGCCCGGCCTGGCGCGAGCCGGCGCCGGCCGCGGCCGACGGTGACGGGATGGGGGAGTTTGCTCGCTATGTGCAGCGCGTGGCGCCGGTCATGCTGGTCGAATCGTCGCTGCCCTATGCCGAGCACCTGGTGATGGAACTGATTGCCGAACGTGGCAGTTTCCGTGACCCGCTGCATCAGCCGTCGCTGCTGTCGGGGCAGTGGCAGACCAGCGGCAAGCGGCCGCTGAGCGCGCGGACGCCGCTGGTGTTGTCCTTTCACGAGCCCAACGAGTGGCACCAGAGCCTGGAGCTGGTGCACGACATCGAGACCACCGACAACCCGGTGCTGATCGGCTGCGATCACATCAGCCAGGTGCCGGCCGAGTTCCACCGCCTGATCGACTTGCGGCTGGCCCTGGCGTCGGCGGACGCCGACCGCTTCGACGCCATCTTCGAAACCCTGTTCGGGGAGCCGTTGCCCGACGCCGGGCCGGAGGACGGGCGCTGGCGCGATTTCGTCACGCCGGCCGATGTGCAGCCGCCGCTGCGACTGGACTATCCGCCCGCCGAGGCCGCCCGCTACATCCGCCAGCGGGTCACCAGCCGCCTGAGCCGCCTGGAGGTGGACGACGCCCCCTCGATCGACGAGCTGCACGGCCTGGGCGAGGCGCGCCGGATCGCGCTGGATCTCAAGCACGATCTGCGGCTGGCGCTGCAGGGGCGGCTGGACTGGAGCGAGGTGGACCGCGGGCTGCTGCTGGTCGGCCCGCCCGGCACGGGCAAAACCACGCTGGCGAAAGCCATCGCGCGCGACTGCGCGGTGAAGTTCATCAACGCCAGCGCCAGCGACTGGCAGTCGGCGGATGGCCTGGGTCTGCACCTGGCGGCCATCCGCGCCACCTTCGAGGACGCGCGGCGCTTTGCGCCCGCCATCCTGTTTATCGACGAAATCGACTCCATCGGCAACCGCGAGACCCTGAGCGGCGCCAGCCAGACCTACCAGGCCACGGTCACCAACTACCTGCTGGAACAGCTCGACGGTTTCGCCGAGCGCGGCGAGCTGGTGGTCATCGGCGCCACCAACGACGAGGACAGGGTCGATCCGGCGCTGCGCCGCGCCGGGCGCCTGGACCAGGTGGTGCAGATCCCGTACCCGACCATCCGCGCCCTGGCCGGCATCTACGCCTGGCACCTGAAAGCGCACGCCGGGGCCGGCCGGCTGGCGGACGACGTGGACTGCGACGCGCTGGGGCGCCTGTCGTTCGGGCTGACCGGCGCCGACGTGGAGTTCTTCGTGCGCGGCGCCGCGCGGCGCGCACGCAAGCGCCGCGACCTGATTCGCCACGACGACCTGGTGGCCGAGATCCTGCGCCGCCCGCGCGACGGGGCGGGCGCCGCGCCCTTCGATGCAGCGACCATCCGGCGGCTGGCCGTGCATGAAGCAGGCCACGCCACCCTGCGCCTGCTGGGCAGGCGTGGCGGCGAGGAGATCAGCTATGTCTCCATCGCACCGCGCAGCGATGGCCGTATCGGTTACCTGGCGGCCTTCGACGACGAGCGCGTGTCCATGACCCGGGACGACTACCTGCACGAGATCCGGGTGCTGCTGGCCGGTCGCGCGGCGGAAGACCTCCTGTTCGGCACCGAGGGCGTCTCGGACCTGGCCGGCAACTACGGCGAGCACAGCGATCTGGCGCAGGCGACCCGCATCGCCCGCCACCTGCTGGGTGTATCCGGCCTGGCGGGCGAGGGCGACCTGACCTGGTACGCGGCCTTGCCGGCGGGGCTGCACCGGCCCGTCGAGACGGCGATCGAACCGCTGCTGCGCGAGGCCTACGAGACGGCGCTGCGCGAGCTGGAGGAACACCGGCCGTTGCTCGAGACCATCGCCACGGCGCTGAACCGGCAGCAGGAACTCGACGGCGCCACCCTGCGCGCCTGGCGCGGCTGATCGATCAGGCCGACTTGCGGCGGTTCCCGGTGCGCGGCCCGCCCGCCAGGCTGATGTCCAGCCGCTGCCGGTTGATATCCTGCGCAGTCGGCATCTGCATGGGCTCCATGGAACGCCCGAGATGGCCATGAACAGCGGCGGCGCGAGTTGCATGCCGGCGAAGCCGGTGCGGGGGTCGTGTGTCCGCATGGTGGCGGTTTCCTGCAGGAGCGGGCTTGCCCGCGAGCCGGCACGACGGAGGGAACGATTTGTCCGGTCCTCCGAGGCCCGGTGACCGGTCAGCCGGCCGGGGTGAACCGGCCGCTGACGGGGTCGCGGCACAGCAGTTCGCCCGATGTCAGGTCGTAGTACCAGCCGTGCAGCTCCAGGCTGCCCTTGTCGATGCGTTCGCGGATCCAGGGGAAGCTGGCCAGGTTGGCCAGCGAGATGCCGATGGCATCCAGTTCGCAGGCATGGGCGCGTTGGTCGAAGTCGTGCAGGTCATCGCGCTCCAGGGCGTTGCGGCGGGCGGCGGCGGCGATGCGCATCCAGTCGGCCACGAAGCTGTCTTCGCCGCGTTCGTCCCGGCCTTCCAGCAGGGCGCGGATGCCGCCGCAGCGTGCGTGGCCGAGCACGACCAGGTGCTCCACGTCCAGGCCGCAGACGGCGAATTGCAGGGCCGCGCTGGTGCCGTGCCAGATGCCCTCGCCCTCGCAGGGTGGCACCAGGTTGGCGACGTTGCGGATCACGAACAGCTCGCCAGGCGCGCTGTCGGTGATGACGGCCGGGTCGACGCGCGAGTCGCAGCAGGCCACCATGGCGACGCGCGGCGACTGGCCGGCGGCCAGGTCGGTCAACCGTTCCCTGTTGTCCTGGAAATAGCCTTCCCGGAAGCGGCGATAGCCGGCGAGCAGGTCGTCGATGGCGGTCAATCGGGTTCCCCTTCTTCGTTCAATCGGTAGTCGATGCTGACGCGGTCGCCGGCCACCGGCCGGAAACGGTGGTCGGCGAAATCCCGGTGCGCCGGGTGCTCGCGGTAGCTGTCGATCACCGCCGGGTGGGTGAAGGTGACCAGCCAGCAATGGCGGTAGCGGGCGTCTTCCGCGACGGCTGTGCCGGTGGCCACGCGGCGCACGCCGGGTATGGCGCCGAGCACGCGCCGGCCCTCGGCCATCATGTCCCGGGCGCCGGCGTCGTCCAGGCCGGTGGTATTGTAGAGGATCACGTGTTCGACCGGCTGCCAGGCCGCGCAGGCGGCGCGCAGCGCGTCGGCCCGGCCGGCACTGCCCCACAGGCGCATGCAGCGTTCCGCCTCGGCGGCCACGGCCTCGCGGACGCCGCGCGTCAGCTCGGTGTAGCTGCCGCCGCCGTCGCCGGCGTTGGCGCGGATGCGCGCGCCGGCGGCGTCGGCCAGCGCCGTGTAATAGTTGATCTTGGCCACGCCCGCCGCGATCAGGCGCCGGAACTGCTCGTCGGCCAGGCCGGTCCCGCCGTGGATGACCAGCGGCAGGCCGAGCGCCGCGTCGATGGCCCGCAGGCGGTCGAAGTCCAGCCGTGGCTCGCCGCGCATGCGGCCGTGCACGGTGCCGACCGACACGGCCAGGAAGTCGACACCGGTCTGCTCGACATAGGTGCGGGCCTCCTCGACCGAGGTATAGACGACCTCGCCGGGGTGGCGCTCGGCGTCCTCGCCTTCCACGCCCGGCACGTAGCCCAGTTCCCCTTCCACCGGAATGCCGCAGGCATGCGCCATGTCGACCACCTCGCGGGTACGGTGGATGTTTTCCGCCAGTGGCGCCTGCGACGCGTCGACCATGACGCCGTTGCAGCCCAGGCGGATGCCGCGCACCGCCGATTCCAGTGATTCGCCGTGGTCCAGGTGGATGGCCACCGGGACCGCTGCGCGCCGGGCGGCCGCCACCACCGCGGGCATCACCAGCTCGAAATCGAAGTACCCGAAGTGGGATTCCGCCAGGCTCAGGATGATGGGCGACCGGCAGCGTTCGGCCGCCGCCATCAGGCCTTCCAGGAAGTCGAGGCCGACCAGATCGAAGGCGCCCACCGCGTAGCGATTGCGGTGGGCGTGACGCAGCATGTCGCCCATGTCGACCAGTGCCATAGCGGTATCCTCTCGTGACTGCGGGGTGGAATCTGTTCCCGATCAGGATAAACGTTGTGCATACTAAGAAAAAATCGATTATAACTACACTACCATTCGTATAATACGAGGGTACCATGGGGCTGTGATCAACTACCGGCATTTGCATTATTTCTGGATGGTGGCAAAGGAGGGCAGTATCGCCCGCGCCGGCGAGCGCCTGCACCTGACGCCGCAGACCATCAGCGGTCAGCTCGGTGTGCTGGAAGACAGCCTCGGTGAACCCCTGTTCGTGCGCGCCGGCCGCAACCTGGAGCTGACCGAGACCGGCCGCCTGGTGCTGGGCTACGCCGACGAGATCTTTTCTCTCGGCAGCGAACTGGAAGAGATGCTGCGTGGCCTGCCGGAAGGCCGGCCGCTGGTGTTCCGCGTCGGCGTGGTCGACGTGGTGCCCAAGTCCATCGCCTACCGGCTGCTGGCGCCGGCCCTGGAGCTGGCCGAGGCGGTGCGCATCCAGTGCCGCGAGGGTGGTGTCGATTCGCTGCTGGCGGAGCTGGCGGTGCACCGTGTCGACCTGGTGATCGCGGACGGCCCGATCCCGCCCGGCGTCAACGTGCGCGGTTTCAATCATCCGCTCGGCGAATGCGGCGTCACCTTCTTTGCCACGCCGCCGCTGGCGCGCCGCTTCGGGCGGGATTTCCCCGCCAGTCTGGACGGCGCGCCGCTGCTGCTGCCGGGCGAGACCGGTCTGGTGCGGCGGCGGCTGACCCAATGGTTCGACGGCCTGCGCATCCACCCGCGCATCGTCGGCGAGTTCGACGACAGCGCCCTGATGAAGGCCTTCGGGCAGAGCGGCGCAGGCATCTTCGTGGCACCCACCCCCATTGCGGCGGAGGTCGAAGCGCAGTACGGCGTTACCGCCCTGGGACACACGGACGAGGTGCGCGAGCAGTTCTACGCCATTTCCGTGGAACGCAAGATCTCCCACCCGGCGGTAGCCGCCATTGCGCAGACGGCGCGTCAGTGGCTGTTTCGCGAGTCGCCCGCAGCCGGCGGGGGCAGGCGTGCATGAAGCGGCAGGGCAGGCGCTGCCCGTCCATGGGAGGCTGAGGAGGGCTTCATGGAAACCCACCAGTTCTTCTTCCATCTGCTGATCATCCTGCTCACGGCGCGCGTGTTCGCCGAACTGTCGGTGCGCTTGAAGGCACCGGCGGTGATCGGCGAGCTGTTGGCCGGCGTGGTGCTGGGTCCCAGCCTGCTGGGCTGGATCGAACCGGCCGAGGCCATCAAGCTGATGGCCGAGATCGGCATCATCCTGCTGCTGTTCGAGGTCGGCCTGGAGACCGACGTCAAGCGCCTGGTGCACACCGGTCTGAAATCCATGGTGGTGGCGCTGGCCGGGTTCGTGCTGCCCCTGCTGTTCGGGTTTGCACTCGGCTACTGGGTGTTCGAACTGTCGTTGCTGGTGTCGTTGTTCGTCGGCGGCACGCTGACCGCCACCAGCATCGGCATCACCGTGCGGGTGCTGGCCGATCTGCGCCGCCAGCAGGCGCCGGAAGGGCAGATCGTACTGGGGGCCGCGGTACTCGACGACGTCCTGGGCGTGGTACTGCTGGCGCTGCTCTACGAGTTTTCCCTGGGTGGCGGCGTGAGCCTGCTCAACGCCGGCAGGGTGCTGGTGTTCGTTGGCGCCTTCTTCGTGCTGGCGCCGATTGCCGCCAGGCTGATCTCCCTGGTCATCAAGCGTTTCGACGCCGTCAGCACCATTCCCGGGCTGCTGCCCACCACCATCGTGTCGCTGGTGTTGTTCTTCGCCTGGCTGGCGCATGTCATGGGCGCGCCGGAACTGCTGGGCGGCTTCGCCGCCGGCCTGGCCCTGTCGCGGCGCTTCTTCCTGCCGCTGGGCGTGGCGCTGCATGCCGACGAGAGCTTCGCGCACCGCATCGAGGAGCAGATGCAGCCCATCGTGCATCTGTTCACGCCCATTTTCTTCGTGTTCGTCGGCCTGTCGCTGAATCTGCGCGACATCGACTGGGGCTCGCCCTTCATCTGGGGTTTCTCGGCGCTGCTGCTGCTGGCGGCGGTGGCGGGCAAGGTCATGGGCGCCCTGTTGATACGGGAGTCCTGGCCGGCCCGCTGGGTGATCGGCACGGCCATGATCCCGCGTGGCGAGGTCGGGCTGATCTTCGCCGAGCTGGGCCGGGTGAGCGGCATATTCGACAACGAGATCTATGCCGGCATGGTGATGGTCATCGCGCTCACCACCCTGCTGCCGCCGTTCGTCATGAAGACGATGTACGGGCGCTGGGGCGCGCGCCTGTCAACGCCTGCCGGCGGCTGACTTCCAGGGCCCTGTCCCTAGTGCGTGTGGCCGTTGCACAGCCGCCGGTACTGGTTGGCTACCACGGAAGCCAGGCGCAGCATCTGGGGCAGATCGGAGGCCGGCTGCCAGGTGGTCGCCAGCAGCAGGCCCTCGAACAGGTCCCTGCCGTCCCATTCGCAGTTCGCCAGCGCCTGCAGCAGGCGGCGCTGGCTGCCGTCCAGCCCGGAAAAGCGCGCCGCGAAGCCGTTGCGTGCCGTTCTCGCCACCTGGCAGCGCAGGCAGGCGACCCGGCCTTGCCGGGGCAGGTGCAAGGTGATCTCCAGCTCTTCGCCGCAGTGCAGGTCGGGTGCCGCGGCGATGAAGAGTCCACCGGTGCCGATGTTGCGTGTGTGGCCGTAGCGGCTGGTGGCAAGACGCGAAGGCTTGAATTCGACGGGCAGCGCCAGGTTGGCGCGGGCACAGGCACGAAGCTCCATGGCGGAGTGCTCCTTCGTTGGCTGGTTCCAGGCCCGTCCCCTGCCAGCGTGCGTGGTGTCGTATGTTATTTGCCCGGCGACACATTTGGTCGCTGTCGGGCTTGGTGATTGTACGGCAAAATCTAGAAGTGCGTGCCCGCGTTGTCAAGCAGGGGCTCGGCCCGCGTCCAACCTGGCGAGGCTCTCGTAGCAGGCGGCACAGCTGTCGGTGAGGCGGCCCTGCAGGCGGCACTGGATACGCCTGCGCTCTTCCCCGCCCAGCAGGCCGCGGCTCGACAGGGTGTGGATCTTGGCCAGCTTGTCGGCGGCATACAGAATGTTGGCCAGCCCGCTGCCGCGCTGTTTGTCGCCATCGATCCCGGCGTAGGACGCCATCGCCGTGACGACGGATCCGGGGAAATCCCAACCGCGGGTGATGCGGGTGGTCAACTGCCGTGCGTGCCGGGACAGCCTGCTGCGGAACTCCGGCGAACGCGGCACATTGGTGCCGTCCCAGATGCGGTCCAGCGTCGTCATCGCCACGCTGAATCCGACATTGTGCACGATGCCCGCCAGGTAGGCGTGGAAGCGGTCGCCGCCCTCCCGTTTCGCCAGGCAGTCGGCGGCGACGGCCGTCTTCTTGGCCTGCTCCCAGAGCGCCGGGCTGGACAGGCGCGTGAAGTGACCGGACTCCAGGTTGAGCAGCGGCTTGAACACCGCCCGGCTCACCAGCTGGCGGATGCCGGTCCTGCCGACGCGCACGATGGCCCCCTCCAGGCTGTCGACTTGCCTGCCGGTGCGGTAGAAGGGGCTGTTCGCCAGCCGGATCACTTCGCCGATGAGGACCGAATCGCGGCCGATCTCCCGGGCCAGGCCAGCGGCGGACGAGTCGTCGTCGCGCAGCGCCTGCATCACGCGCGGGATGATGGCGGGCAGCCGCGGCACCTGCCCGGCGAGGTCGTCCCGGCTGGCCGTCAGCCGCTCCAGCTCGCGCAGGGCGCGGCGCTCGAATGCATTGGGGCCGTGTTCCGTGACAGAGCTGGCACCGAGGATGCAGCCGCTGAAGGCCAGTTCGATATCGCCGTCCTCCGTCGCCAGCGGGCCGTCCTGCAGTTCGACGGAAGTGGCGGCCCCGGTCGAGGTCGCGGCCGCCGGCTGTTGCCGGTCGCGGCCGGCCGGTGCCGCCTTCGAGCCCGTGATCCAGTGGCCCAGTCGTCTGAACACCATCGGTGTTCTCCATGGTCGTTGCCGTGGCCGTATTCTGTCCAAGTGTCGCCATGGTGTCCATGCCGGATCGCGTCGCGGCTTACCTTTTTTCGATAGTTGTCGCTAGAATGGACGAAGGTACAGGGCACGGGAGGTGCCATGCTGAATGTCCTGCAACAGGTGCTGCAACGGCTCTATGGAATCGAGGTGAGCTACCGGGTTTCCGATTTCGTCATCACCGACGCCCGCCTGGCCCGTCTGCTGGGCGGCACCGCGGCCGCCGATGCACCCGAGAACCTGCTCATCCGCCAGGACGGCGAGGACGTCGACCTGAGCCTGTACCTGGATGCCGCCCTGTTCGAGCGTTTCGAGGGCGGGAACCCGCTGCGCTACCTGCACGCGAGCAATATCGACAGCTTTTGCGTGGTGCTGGAGGGAGTGAGCCACTTCCTCTACCTGGCATGGCACGCCGCGGCTGATCGTCGCATCAGCCTGCTGGAGCTGGAGATGCAGGCCGAGGTCGACAAGTACGCCGTGCTCGCCATGCTGCTCAAGTCGCAGCGGCGTTGCTCCCTGCCGGCCTGGTTGCGGCGCTGGTTGTTCGAGAAGGTCAGTTTCCATTCCAGCCTCGACAGCCGGCAACTGGAGCGCTATCTGCACGCGAATCATTTCGCGAGGCGCTACTGCCGCCACCTGGAGCGGCGTTTCCGCTGGCGCTGGAACGGTGTCGACCTGGTGCAGGAGCTGCGCCGCTTCTACCGTCTCGGCCAGTCACAGAAGATACGTTTCATCAACCACGCCTGCAGCTGATTCCCTGGTGCCGAACGATCCGACTGTAACCGTGGTGTCCTCCGCATCGGCGTTCCGCTCCCTGCGCGGGGAGTGGGACGGGCTGCTGGATGCCGCCGCCTCGCCCAGTATCTTCCTGGGATGGGACTGGCTGTACAGCTGGTGGGAAGTGTATGCCGGTCCTGCCGACCGGTTGCACATCGTGCTGGTGCGGGATGGCGGCCGCCTGGTCGGTCTTGCGCCGCTCTACGTGACGCCGGTGCACTGCCTCGCCGGGCTGCGCGCGCGACGACTGCAGTTCATCGGCATGGGCGAGCCGGAATGGGAGGAAGTGGCGTCGGAGCGCATGGACGTCATCGCCCGGCGCGGCTGCGAGGCGCAGGTCGTGTCGGCCCTGTGGCGCTCCCTGTCCGCCGACCACGGCTGGGACGAGGCCCTGCTGGACAACATGCCGGAGGACGGGGTGCTGCTGTGCCGCCTGAGCGGGCTGCTGGCGGCGGCCGGCTGGTTCCACCGGCTCGCTGACGAGGGCATCGACTACCACATCGACTTCAGCGGCGACTGGGAGACCTACCTGGCCTCGTTGTCGCGCAACCGCAGGAAGCAGATCCGCAGCAACCTCAGGCGTTTTGCCCGGGAGGGACAGCTGGTGCACAGGCGCATCCGTTCCCGGGACGAGCTGGAAGCCGCGTTCGAGGAGCTGGTGAGGCTGCACACGCTGCGCTGGCGGCGCCGCGGCGAGAGCGGGGTGTTCGGTGCGCCGCGTTTCCACGCCTTCCAGCAGCGGGTCATGCCGCGCCTGCTGGAGTCCGGATGCCTGGACCTGCACCTGGTCGCGCTGGACGGGGAAACCATCGCGGCGCTCTACAACATGCGCCTCGGGGATACGGTCTATTCCTACCAGAGCGGCTTCAGCTACCCGCGCCATTCGCCGGGCCTGCTGTCGGATACCCTGGCCATGGAGCAGGCCATCGAGGAGGGTTGCCGCCGCTACGACTTTCTCAAGGGCGGGGAGGACTCCTTCAAGGCGGGTTTCGGCTGCAATACCACCCGCATCTGCTCGCTGTCGGTCTGCAACCGCACCCCCGCGGGACGGCTGCTGGCCACGGCGAGGCGCCTGCAGCGGCTCGCCGGGCGGTTGAGCCGCCTCGCCGGCAGGGACGCCGGCCGCCGTTGCCGGCGCCACTGCCGCTGATGCCGTGCCCCTGTCGGAGCCGCGCCGGGTTGGGGTAGAGTAGCCGCTCTACTGCTGCCCCGGGGCAAACCCGTCGATGGATTTCGCCGTCTTCGTTCCCGTCACCATCGGGTTGTTCAGCGCCGTGCACTGCGTCGGCATGTGCGGCGGCATCATCGGTGCGTTGTCGATGAGTCTTCCGGCGGCGGTGCGCGACCATCGCTGGCAGCTGTTGCGCTACGTGACGGCCTACAGCCTCGGCCGCGTCTGCAGCTATGCCGCGGCCGGTGCGCTGGTCGGCCTGCTGGGCCGGCAGGTGTTCGGTCTGCTCAGCCCGCGTCACG
Organism: Thiohalobacter sp.; assembly: GCA_026984835.1. GTDB lineage: Bacteria > Pseudomonadota > Gammaproteobacteria > DSM-19610 > DSM-19610 > JALSRI01. Next base: position 24,127 of record JALSRI010000212.1, read on the forward strand.
GTCACGCCGTGGTGCAGGTCTTCGCCGCCCTGTTGCTGATCGGCATCGGCCTGTACCTGGCCGGCTGGTTTCCGCGGTTCGCCCGGCTGGAGCGGATCGGTGCGCCCCTGTGGCGGCGCCTGGAGCCGTTCGGCCAGCGGCTGCTGCCGGTGCGTTCCCTGCCCCGGGCCTTCGGCTTCGGCCTGGTCTGGGGCTGGCTGCCCTGCGGACTGGTGTATTCCACCCTGTTGTGGAGCGCCTCGGCGGGCAGCAGCGCCCGGTCGGCCCTGTACATGGCCCTGTTCGGCCTCGGCACCCTGCCGGCGGTAATGGGCGCCGGGATGGTGACCGGCTGGATCGGCCGGCTGGCCCGCAGCCGGCGCCTGCGCCAGCTGGTCGGCGTTCTGCTGATCCTGATGGCGCTGGCAACCCTGTGGTTCGAGCCGGCGGCCCTGCACCAGGCCGGGCACCTGCCGGCGCAGGATCTCTGACCTGGCTCAAGTCTTTTGTTCGGCTGGCGGTGTAGAATCCGTCCGGAATTCTGATCCGAGGGTAGTACGATGAAGACCGGACACGGCACTACGCTGATTGGCGAATCACCCGAAATGCAGGCCGTATTGCGCGCCGCCCGGCTGGTGGCCGCCACCGACGTGCCGGTCCTGATCGAGGGCGAGAGCGGCACCGGCAAGGAGCTGCTGGCGCGCGACGTGCATCGTCACAGCCGGCGCTCCGGCAAGGCGTTCATTTCGGTCAACTGCGCAGCGCTGCCGGAGGCGCTGGCCGAGTCGCTGCTGTACGGCCACCGCAAGGGCGCCTTCACCGGCGCAATCGATCACCAGCAGGGCTACGTGGGCGCCGCCCACGGAGGCATCCTGTTTCTCGACGAGGTGGGCGAGTTGTCGCTGCCGGTGCAGGCCAAGCTGCTGCGCTTCCTGGAGTCCGGCGAGTTCCAGCCGGTCGGACAGGCGCAGCCGCAGTCGGTGGACGTGCGGGTGATCGCCGCCACCAACCGCTGCCTGGAAGAGCGGGTCAGGGCCGGTGAGTTCCGCGAGGATCTGTATTACCGCCTGCGGGTGGTGCCGCTGGAACTGCCCCCGCTGCGGCAGCGCCAGGGCGATGTCGGCCTGCTGACCGAGCGCCTGTCGGCCGATCTGGCCGCCCGGCACGGCCTCGAGGCGCCGCGCTTCACGCCCGCCGCCCGCCGCCGGCTGGAGGACTACGGCTGGCCCGGCAACGTGCGCGAACTGCGCAATTTCTGCGAACGCATGGTGGTGCTGTTCGGCGGCCGGGTGGTGGACGCCGGCAACCTGCCGGCCGAGATCCGCCGGCCGCAGCCGGCCACCGGGCGCTTCCGGCTGCCGGCCGGCGGCCTCAGCCTGCAGGCCCTGGAAGTCGACATGATCCGCCAGGCCCTGCAGCAGGCCGGCGGCAACCGCAGCCGCGCCGCCCGCCTGCTGGGCCTGACCCGCGACACGCTGCTGTACCGCATTCGCAAGCATGCCATCGAGGCTTGAGGGGAAGGCCGCCGTCTGGACGGCTGCTGGCCGCCAACCCCTCAGAACACGGCCTTCGCCTTCATCCACAGGGTTCGCCCCGGTTCGTTGATCTGTACCTGCACCGGGTCGAAGTCGTTGGCCCGGTTCAGGTGTTCGGCGTAGGTCTTGTCCAGCAGGTTGTCGACGCCCAGTTCCACCTTCAGCCCGGCACGGGGGGTGAGTGACGCATACAGGTCGAGGGTCGCCCAGCCGGCCGTCTCGCCGGTATCCAGGCCGCTGCCGCTGGCGGGGTCGTCGTCGACCCGGTCCTGGCGGGCGGCGCCGCGGATGCGGCCGCCGGCGGTCCAGGCCGCAGCCTGGTAGTCGAGGTCGAGGCTGTATTCCAGCGGCGGGATCTGCGCCAGCGGCCCGCCGTCGTCACGGTTGCTGCCGAACACCCGCGCCAGCGTCAGGCGGCTGCTCCAGCCGCGCGCCCAGCTGCGCGTCAGTTCCAGTTCGCCGCCGCTCAACCGGGCGTCGATGTTGCGGTAGATGGTGGCGAGGTCGGTCTGCAGGACGCCGTCCTGGCCGCGCGCGGTGTCACGCAGGATGAAGTCGGCGACGTAGTCGACGTAGACGCTTGCGCGTACCCGCCAGCCGGGCGCATCGAGGCTGGCGCCGGCTTCCAGCTGCCGGTGGCGCTCCGGGTCCAGGCGCGGGTTGCCGATCCAGCGCAGGGTCGGGTCTGCCGGGTTGTTGGCGGCGATGAAACGTTCCGTGGCGTCGGCCGTGCGCAGGCTGCGGGACAGGCCCGCGAACAGCGTCACCGGCCAGTGCGCCAGGTCCTGTTCCAGGCGCAGGAAGCCGCCCAGGTTGTGCTCGGTGACATGGTCGGCGCGGCTGCCGTAGTACAGGGTGTAGAGCTGGTCCGGTCCCAGCAGCGCGCCGCCCGGCGTGCGCCCGGCATCGCCGGCGCTGGCCTGCACGAGGTCGTAGCGCAGCCCCGCGCCGAGCCGGCGGTCCTCCGACAGGTCCATGGCCAGTTCCAGGAACAGGCCGCGCTGGTCCAGCTCGACGTCGGGCCACAGCAGCGAGTTGAGGGTGGCCAGCGTCGGGCCGGCGTAGCGGGTGGCGCTGCGCTCGTTGATCTGCACGTCCACACCCAGCGTCCACAGCGCACCGGCCCCGGTCACGTGTTCGACGCTGATGCGGCCGCCGCCGGTGTTGGAGCTGGACGGCACTTCCATCTTCATGGACGCGCCCGGGGGGCGCAGTGAGAAATTGTCCATGACGTGGTCGACGTCCGAGTAGTAGAGTTCCGCTTCCACCCGGCTGACGAAGCCGTCCATGCCCTGGCGGCTGAATTTGAGGCGGTAGACGTCGTCGTCGCTCTTCGGCGCATCCATGCGGCCGGCGAACAGTATGTCCTCGCCGCGGCTCGCCTCGATGCTGGCCTCCAGGCGGGTGTCGGCGTCCGGGGTCAGGCCGAGGATCAGCAAGCCGCCGCGCTCCCGGTAGGCGCTGCGGACCTTTTCGCCGTCGCCGTCCTCGTAGTCGTTCGATTTCGAACGGCCGACCAGGGCGCGCACGAAGCCCCGCTCGTCGCCGGCGGCCACATCGGCGTGCAGGCTGCGGCGTTCGCCGTTGCTGCCATAGGCGCCCGACAGCCTGCCGCGCAGGTGCTGTCCGGTGTCGAAGGCCGCGGTACGGCGTTCCAGCAGCACGGTGCCGCCGCTGCCGCCGCCGCCGTAGCGCACGGTCTGCGAACCGCGCAGCACCGTGACCCGTTCGTAGCTGTCCAGCGGTGCATAGGAGGTGGGCGGGTCCATGCGGTTGGGGCAGCCGCCGTGCACATAGGCATCGTCCAGCAGGATGTTCAGGCGGTTGCCGGACTGGCCGCGGATCACCGGGTCGATGCCGTGGCCGCCGAGACGCTTGCCCGATACGCCGGGGACCGACCGCAGCCATTCGCCGGCGTCGGCCGGGATGCCGCCGCCGGCCGCGTCCGCCCCGGCGCTGTAGCTGGCGGGGTCGGGCAGCAGGCTGTCTTCCACTTCGATCAGCGGGCGTCCGCCGTCGCCGTCGGCCCGGGCGAGGCCGGAGCCCAGCGTCGCGAGCAGGGCAAGGTTCATCAGAAGGTCCATCGATCGGGTGTGCATCGGTACTCTCTGGCTCCGGTCGTCGGGGTTGCCGCTCCCCAAGCAACTACCAGACCAGGCATCCAAGTGCCCGCCGGACAAGGCCGGGGCAGCGCAGCACCTGAACCGGGCCGTGTGAAATGCCACAGTCGCCGGGTCATTTCACGCGCCGGCGGCGTCGCCGGCGCGCGCGTCTCCCGTCGGATCAAGCGATTGCGAGCGGCATGTTCACTGCATGCGGGCAGCTGTCTCCGCGACCGACGACGAGTTCCGCGCATGCCCCAACGCAGCCTGTTCGCCCTGGCGTTGTTCTTCTCCCTGGTCACCCACACCCTGGCGGCCCTGTACTGGCGTCATGCCGCCGGCAGCATGGCCGGCGGTGACCGGGGCAGCGTGGTGTTGCGCGTGCGGGTGGCCGGTCCGGCACCGGGACCGGTTGCAGCCCGGGTGGAACAGAAAGCGCCGCCAGCAGGGAAAAGGGTCCGCCGGAAGCGACCGGCGGTGAGGAAAAGGTCACGCCCGCGACCGCCGGCCGAAGCCCCGCGGCGCGCGCAGCCGGAACCGGAGCCGGTGAGGGAACGGACGCGACAGACGGCGGTCGCGGCCCTGACGGCGGGCCCGCCGGCGCCGGCCGGGGAGGGTCGGCCCCGGCAGGCGCCGGCCGTGGCCCGCGAAGGGCTGGCAGAGGACTACCTGAGCCGGGTGGTGGCCCGTATCGAGGCGTTCCGCAAGTACCCGGTGACGGCGCGCCGGCGGCGCCTGGAAGGGCGGGTGGATGTCGACCTGGCCATCGATTGCAGCGGCCGGCTGGCGTCCCTGCAGACGCACGGCGGGCCGGTGCTGCTGCGCAGGGCGGCGGCCGGTTCGGTGCGGCGTGCCCTGCCGCTGCCGCCGCCGGCCGACTGCCCGCGCACCGTGCGTTATACGATGGTCTATAGCCTGCGCCCGGCCAGCGATCGCTGAGCCAAGCCTGCCGCGACCCGGCAGAGTGTCATTTGACACAGATCAAGGCATGTCACACACCCGCCCCCTATGCTCCGGTCGCATATCGCCCATCCAGGACAACGATCGTTTCTCCCTACACGCGCCCAGCAGAGAGGTTCCCACCATGAAGATACCGCGAAAATCCCTGTTCACAGCAGTCACCGCCGCGCTGTTCAGCCTGTCGGTCGCCGCACCGGTATGGTCGGCGGACACGCTGAAGGACGTGATGAAGAAACGCGGCCTTACCGAGAAGGACATACTGGCGGCGGCCAAGACCTATACGCCCACGGGCGGCCGCGACGAGTACATCGTGCTCAGCTCCGGTGGTCAGAGCGGGCAGCTGATCGTCTATGGCATACCGTCCATGCGCATCCTCAAGTACGTGGCGGTGTTCACCCCCGAGCCCTGGCAGGGCTATGGCTTCGACGACGAGTCCAAGGCCGTGCTGGCGCAGGGCCGCATAAACGGCAAGGACATCACTTACGGTGATACCCACCATCCGGCCATTTCCGAGACCAACGGCGACTACGACGGCCGTTACGTGTTCATCAACGACAAGGCCAACCCGCGCATCGCGGTGATCGACCTGCACGACTTCGAGACCAAGCAGATCGTCGTCAATCCCTTCTTCAGTTCCGCACACGGCGGCACGTTCGTCACACCGAACACCGAGTATGTCATGGAGGCCGCACAGTACCCGGCCCCGTTCAGCAGGGACTTCGTTCCGCTGGAAGAGTTCAATGACAAGTACCGCGGCGGCCTGACCTACTGGAAGTTCGACAACGAGAAGGGCCGCCTCGACCCCTCGCAGTCGTTCACCTTCGAGCTGCCGCCCTACAGCCAGGATCTGTCCGACGCGGGCAAGGGTCCCAGCATGGGCTGGGGATTCACCAATTCCTTCTGCTCGGAGCGCTACGTCGGCGGCAACGAGCGTGGTCGCCCGCCCTTCGAGGCAGGCTGTTCGTCCAAGGACACCGACTTCCTGCACGTGACCAACTGGAAGAAGGCGGCCGAGCTGGTCAAGGCCGGCAAGGTCAAGAAGGTCAAGGGCAGCTACCTGATCCCGATCAAGCAGGCGATCAAGGAGAAGTTGCTGTACCTGGTGCCGGAGCCGAAGAGCCCGCATGGCGTGGACGTGACACCGGACGGCAAGCGCATCGTGGTATCCGGCAAGCTCGACAGCCACACCTGGGTATACAGCTTCGACAAGATCATGAAGGCCATCAAGGCCGGCAAGTTCGAGGGCAAGGATGCCTATGGAATCCCGATCATCGCCCTGAAGGATGCGCTGGACAAGTCGGTCAACGTCGGCCTGGGGCCGCTGCACACGCAGTTCGACTCCAAGCCCTGCGTGGCCTATACCTCCATCTACGTGGATTCCATGATCACCAAGTGGGACTACTGCAAGGGCAAGGTGCTGGACCAGCTGCCCATCCACTACAACGTCGGTCACCTGATGACCATGGAGGGCGACACCGTCAGCCCGGACGGCAAGTACCTGGTGGCGTTGAACAAGCTGGCCATCGACCGCTTCAACCCGGTCGGCCCGCTGCATCCCCAGAACCACCAGCTCATCGACATCAGCGGCGACAAGATGGAGCTGCTGTATGACATGCCGCTGCCGCTGGGCGAGCCCCACTACGCGGTGGCCATCAAGGCCGACAAGCTGAAACCGGCCATCCGCTACAAGTCGGGCTGGAACAGCCGTGCCGACAAGCGTTCCGAGTACAAGACCCGTGCCGGGCGCGAGAAGACCGAGCGCACCTGCGACGCCAGCGGCAAGTGCACGGTCGAGGTCTATGGCACCACCATCCGTTCCCACATCACGCCGGAGATCATCGAGGCGCAGGAAGGCGACACCGTCAAGCTGCACTTCACCAATCTCGAGCGTGCCGAGGACGAGGTGCACGGTTTCGCCATGTACGGACAGAACGTGCAGCTCTCCATGGAGCCGGGCAAGACCGCGTCCGCGACCTTCGTGGCAGACAAGGCAGGCGTCTATCCCTACTACTGCACCGAGTTCTGCTCGGCCCTGCACCTGGAGATGGAAGGCTACCTGCTGGTCAAGCCCAAGGGCTACAAGGCGACCAAGGCCAGCCTGAAGGCGGGTACCAACTACACCAAGGCGGACTACGAGAAGCAGGTCAAGACCAACCTGGAGACCCAGAAGGTCATCGACCAGGTGGTCGGCTTCATCACCAGCCACAACTACAAGGACTTCCCGACGGTAGTGGCCCTGGTGGAGGATGCCACCGATCAGCTCGGCTTCGCCAAGGATGCCCGCGCCAAGGCCGAGGCAGCCGCCGCCAAGGGCGACTGGAACAACGCCATGCTGTGGGCCAACCAGTGGTGGCAGTACCAGGTCAAGACCGCCGACCTCGGTCTGCGCGCCAAGACCTACCTGGAAGAGCACGGCGCGAAGAAGGTCAAGTGAGCCGCGCGTCGTGATCGCCTGAACGAGGGGGGCGCCAGGCCCCCCTCGGGTTCAGCCACCGACCATGATCGTTTACCCGCAGGAGCGGCTCGCCCGCGAACCCGGCACGGCCGGGGCAGACCGTCCAGCGGCTGCCGTCCTCGCGGCCGGACCCGTTCCTGCGGTACTTCAGGCCCGACAGGGTGACAGGAGAATACACATGAACCGATCCATGACCCGATCCATCGTCTCCGCGGCTGTGCTGCTGGCGTCTCTGACACCGCTGGCAGCCTCGGCGCTGGATGGCGCCAAGCTGTTCAAGGAGAAGACCTGCCTGACCTGCCACGGCAAGGACGGCAAGACCACCATCATGCCGAACTACCCGAAAATCGCCGGCCAGAACCGCGACTACGTGCTGCAGCAGATGAAGGACATCAAGAGCGGCGCCCGGAACAACGGCCAGACCGCGGCCATGAAGGGCATCATGCACCTGGTCAACGAGGAGGAGATGGAGGCGCTGGCGGATTACATCGCCACCATGACCCCCTGAGCGACGCCACGCGGCGCCGCATCCCGTGACAGCCGGCCTGCACCCGTTCCGGATGCAGGCGGCGTCCTGTTTCGGCCAACCCGGAAAACCTTCCTTCGAGCGTGAAGAAATACTGCCTGTCCATTACCGGCGGCCTGTTGCTGATCCTGGCCGGCGTCATCCTCTGGGGTGGTTTCAACACCGCCATGGAGTGGACCAACACGCTCCACTTCTGCATCTCCTGCCACGAAATGGAGAGCACGGTTTACCAGGAGTACCGTCACACGATCCACTACACCAACCCCTCCGGTGTGCGCGCCGCCTGCCCGGACTGCCACGTGCCGCGCGACTGGGTGCCCAAGGTGGTCCGCAAGATCAAGGCTTCGCGCGAGCTGTGGTACTGGGCCACCGGCGCCATCGATACGCGCGAGAAGTTCGAGGCGCGCCGCCTGCACCTGGCCGAGCGCGTCTGGCAGACCATGAAGGACACCGACTCGCGCGAGTGCCGCAACTGTCACGCCTTCACGACCATGGACCTGGCTGGCCAGGGTCGTTTCGCGGCCCGCATCCATGGCGATGCGGTGGGCGAGGGCAAGACCTGCATCGACTGTCACAAGGGCATCTCGCACCACCTGCCGGCGATGTCCCCGGAGACCGTTGCGGCGGGACAGGACATCGACATGGAGTACGGCGAGGAAATCCATGAAACCTGTGCGGGATGTCACGGCGAATTCGGCGAGGGCACGCCGGACGGCGAATATCCGCGCCTGGCGGGCCTGGATGCCCGCTACATCGCCCGCCAGCTGCGCCTGTTCAAGGCCCGCAAGCGCGAGAACATCCCCATGATTCCCTATGCAACCGAAAGGGAATTGCCGGAAGACGATGTGCGCACCATCGCCGCCTACCTGTCTTCCATCGAGCTGCCCACCCGGCTGCCGCCGCTGGGGGAATCCGGCTTCGACGCCTTCGAGCGGCTCCAGGCCAGCAAACGGGTGGTGAACATCGCCCGTTACGCCGGCGATATCGAGGCGGGCGGACGCCTGTACGCGAAGGAATGCGCCGCCTGCCACGGCCGTGACGGCTACGGAGACCGGCGCCGGGCCATTCCGCAGCTGGCCGGCCAGCGCAGCCTGTACCTGCGCCGGCAGATAGAAAATTTTCGCAAAGGCAAGCGCTTGCACGACGACCCGCGCGACGCCGAGATCTTCCGCAGTTTCCCCGACAGCGACATCGACGACCTCCTGGCCTGGTTGTCGGTGCAGGACGACGCCGTCGGCGGGCAGGGCGACTTGACCTATCTCAAGGAGCCGGCGCCGGCCCGGTAGTAGCATTTCCCCGGATACTGTTGAACCGCCAGTGTGCGGTCCATCCAAGCAACAGGGGAGCACTGTTCATGAACAAGCGATTGATGGTTTCCGTTGCCGCCGCCGCATTTGGCGTGGCCTTTTCCTCCGCAAGCCTGGCCTGGCTGGAAAAGGGCGGCGAGCGCGAGGAGGCACTGCACCTCAAGCCCGATCTGGAGAACGGAAGGGACGTGTTCGAGGTCTGTGCCGGCTGCCACCTGACCGAGGGCTGGGGCAAGAAGGACGGCACCTTCCCGCAGCTGGCCGGCCAGCACAAGGAAGTGCTCATCAAGCAGCTCGCCGATATCCGCGAGGGCAACCGCGACAACCCCACCATGTATCCCTTTGCGCAGCCGTCGGCCATCGGCGGTCCGCAGGCGCTGGCCGACGTGGTGGCCTATATCCAGAAGCTGCCCATGAACCCCGACAACGGCAAGGGTGAATGGCCCGAGGGCACGCCGGAGTTCGAGCAGGGCAAGAAGCTGTTCCACGACAACTGCGTGAAGTGTCACGGCGAGCACGGTGAGGGCAAGGCCGCCAAGTTCTACCCGCGCATCCAGGGCCAGCACTACAAGTACATGCTGCGCCAGTTCGAGTGGATCCGCGACGGCAAGCGCCGCAACGCCAATCCGGACATGGTGAAGCAGATCAAGAACTTCAGCGACAAGGAGATGAAGATGGTGATCAACTACGTGTCGCGCATTCCCGTGCCCAAGAAGGACCTGGCGCCTTCGGCCGACTGGCTCAATCCCGACTTCGATTGATCCGGTATTCCCCGCAACGCTGTGACCTGACCGAGGGGTCCCGAACATGAACGGCAAACGCGCGCTGGTGGCCAACCTGCTGGTACTGGCATCCATTGCCCTGCTGGCAGTGATCTACTATTCGCCCATCTGGTGGGTGTCGCTGACGGCGCCCAACTACCCGAAGGAGGCCTTCCCCGAGGGGGTGCGCATCGAGTTCCACATGAACGGCGTCTTCAACGGCTGCAGAAAGGTCGAGAAGGCAGAGATCCAGGAAGAGGAAGCACTCGACTGCGTGCACGAGATGGACACCATCAATCACTACGTCGGCATGTATCCCATCGCCGCCGGCGGCGTGATCGAGCGGGCCTTCTCGCCCTTCCTGGTGTCGATGCTGGTGGTGAGCCTGGTCGGTTTCATGTTCACCCGACCGGCGCTGCGGGTGGCGGTGCTCGCCATCGGTTTCTCGGCCATCGCCGCGTGGATGTACCTGACCTACTATGGTGAGAACGGAATCGAGTACGAGAACACCGGCTACATCAAGGCGCTGGTGACCGCGCTGGACCAGG
>JALSRI010000213.1 GCA_026984835.1 Thiohalobacter sp.
TGGTGTCGACGGGCGGCCAACCAACCCCACTTCTTTTTTGCAGTACGCGATATCATATGGAGCAAGCCCCGTGCCACATTTGCAAGCCCTTGTTTGCAAAAGGGTATAGTGGTGCATCCAGGCTGCGGGAGGAGAAATATGTAAAAACGACCGACAAGGCGGGAGCGGCACCGGGCCGGCATCGCCGCAGATGGAGGCTTCAAGAACAAGAGGTTGGTCGATCTGCGCCGGGTGTTCCTGCGCGTCTTGTTTACGTAAAATATTCCGACACTGTCCTGAATTCAGGCCGCCCGGGCGGCGCCGCGCCACGGGCCCCGACGGGCTTCACTTTTTCCTGAAATCCCGTACAATGCCCGGTTTCCCGCGGCCGCCGTCTGGGCGGTCGGATGTAACAGTTCAATTTATCGAGGGTACGACCTGATGGTGACAATTCGCTTGTCCCGTGGCGGCGCCAAGAAGCGCCCTTTCTACCACGTGGTGGTGACGGACAGCCGCAACCGTCGCGACGGACGCTATATCGAGCGGATTGGCTACTTCAATCCGGTGGCGACCGGTGAAGAAGTGCGGCTGAACATCGACGCCGATCGCGCGCAGTACTGGCTGGGCAAGGGCGCCCGGGCTTCCGAGCGCGTCGCCAGGCTGCTCAAGGAGCAGCAGCAGTAGCCGAGCCCGGCTCGAAACCGGACTATATCCCGGTGGGCCGGATCTCCGGCGTCTACGGGGTGCGCGGCTGGGTTCGCATCTATTCCTACACGCGGCCGCGCGAGAACATACTGGGTTACAGCCCCTGGTACCTGAAGGGTGCCGGGGGCTGGCAGCCCAGGCCGCTGGCCGAAGGGCGGCGCCACGGCAAGGGTGTGGTGGCGCGGCTGGCCGGCTGCGACGACCGTGACCAGGCGTCGCGGCTGATCGGCACCGAGATCGCGATACGCCGCGAGCAGCTGCCGGAGCCGGAGCCGGGACAGTATTACTGGAACGACCTGCTGGGCCTGCGGGTCGTCAACCGCGCCGGCGAGACGCTGGGCGTGGTGGATCACCTGATCGAGACCGGCGCCAACGACGTGCTGGTGGTGGAGGGCGAGCGCGAACGGCTGATCCCCTTCGTCATGGACCGGGTGATCCTGAGCGTGGACCTGGACGCCGGCGAGATCCGCGTCGACTGGGACGCGGACTTCTGAGCCGGCGGGGCGCGCATGAGAATCGATGTGGTGACGCTGTTCCCGGACATGATCCGGGAGGCGTGCCGATACGGCATACCGCGGCGCGCACAGGCGCAGGGCGTGCTGGAGCTGCACACCTGGAATCCGCGCGACCAGGCCGCCGACCGCCATCGCACGGTCGACGACCGGCCCTACGGGGGCGGTCCGGGCATGGTGATGCAGGTACAGCCGGTGGCCGACGCCATCGCCGCGGCGCGGGCCGCCGGCGCCGCCGGGCCGCTGGTGTACCTCAGCCCGCAGGGCCGGCGGCTGGACCAGGCCGCCGTGCGGCGCTTCGCCGGGCTGCCCGGCCTGCTGCTGCTGGCGGGGCGCTACGAGGGCATCGACGAGCGCCTGGTTTCGCAGCAGGTGGACGAGGAATGGTCCATCGGCGACTATGTGCTGAGCGGCGGCGAACCGGCCGCGCTGGTGCTGATCGACGCCGTGGCGCGGCTGCTGCCGGGGGCGCTGGGCGACGCGGACTCGGCCGCCCAGGACTCGTTCATGGACGGGCTGCTGGACTACCCGCACTACACGCGCCCGGAGACGGTGGGCGGAGAGCGGGTGCCGGAGGTGCTGCTGGGCGGCAACCACGCGGAGATCGCGCGCTGGCGCCGCAAGCAGGCGCTGGGCCGGACCTGGGAACGGCGGCCGGACCTGCTGGAACGGCTGCAACTGGACGAGGAACAGAAGGCGCTGCTCGAGGAATACATCCGCGAGCGGCAGTGAACACCGGAATCGATGAACCCGCTGCAGGGGAAGGCAAGATGAGCAACCTGATTGAACAGATCGAAAAGGAACAGATGACCCGCGAGGTGCCGGACTTCGGTCCCGGCGACACCGTGGTGGTGCAGGTCAAGGTGAAGGAAGGCAACCGCGAGCGCCTGCAGGCCTTCGAGGGCGTGGTCATCGCCCGCCGCAACCGCGGCCTCAACTCCTCCTTCACGGTGCGCAAGATCTCGCACGGCGAGGGCGTGGAGCGCGTGTTCCAGACCTACAGCCCGAGCGTGGCCGACATCAAGGTCAAGCGCCGCGGCGACGTGCGCCGGGCCAAGCTCTACTACCTGCGCGAGCGCTCCGGCAAGTCGGCGCGTATCAAAGAAAAGCTCTGACTCCATGCGGCAGCCACCGGCTTCCGCAGACACCACCGGACGCGGGCAGCCTGTCAGCAGGCTGCCCGTTTTTTTGTGCCTGGCCTGGCTGCTGGTGGCGCCGGTGGCGGCCGCCGTCGACCAGGGAAAGCTGAAGGAACTGGTGGAGCTGGCCCGCGCCGGCGCTCCGCAACTGGCGCTGGCGAGGCTGCAGCAGCTGCAGCCGGCACCCGACAAGGACCTGGTCGGCTGGATGGCCTGGGAACGCGAGCGCATCCACATGCTGGAAGCCAAGCGCGCCTGGGCCCGCATCCGAAAGCGCCTCGGCACGCTGCCGGCCGGGGTGCCGGACGACTTCCACCGCTGGGCGCTGACCCGGCGAGCCGCCGCCGAGATCGAGGACGGCGCCGTGGTGGCCGCCCGCGCCACGCTGCGCAGCCTGCTGTGGCGCGTCGACGATCTGCACCTGGACGACACGGCGGCCTGGCGGCGCATGGTGGTGCGTACCTACCTCAAGAACGACCTGCTCGACGACGCCCGCACCGCGCTGCTGCGCTACCGGCTCGATTTCGGCGACGGCAACCCGGAGTGGCGCTGGCTGGCGGCGCGGGTGGAGCTGCGCACCGGCCACCCGCGGGCGGCGCTGGCGCTGGTGGCCGACGAGCAGCGCGGCGTCGGCAAGGTGCTGCAGCTGATCGCGCGCCTGCGTGTCCGCAAGGGGGATGCCGACGCCATCGAGGCCGAGGCGCGCGAGCTGGCGGCGCGCGAGGACACGCCGGCCGGCGTGCGCGGACTGCTGCTGGGCGTCGCCGCCGAGGCGGCCGCCGTGCCCGGCCTGACGCTGGAGCACGTCCGCTACCTGGAACAGGCGCTGGCGCAGCCCTACGACGAGGAAATCGGCACCCACCTGCTGGGGCTCGACCCCGACCGGCTGTGGGACGCCTACCTGGAACTGGGCAAGCAGTGGGGCAACCGCGAGCAGCGCCTGCTGGGCCGCGACGAGGACTGGTACTTCCCCGCCGTCGAAGTCATGGAAAAGGAACCGCTGCGGGCCCGCATCCTGTTCGCCGTGCTGGCCGAGTACGGCACCGGGGCGCAGCGGCGCTCGCTGGCCCACGAATACCTGGTGTCGCTGCTGGAGGAAGAACCCGGCGGCAAGCGGGTGGTGGAGCGCCTGTATCTGGAGTCCGGGCGCTACCGCGATCCGGCGCGGCTGCCGCGGGTGATCCGCTACCGGCTCATCGACCAGGCCCTGGAGAAGGGCGACCTGGCCACCGCCTCCCGCCTCATGGCCGGCCTCAAGGCGCCGCCCAGCGGCACCGGCCGCTTCGAGTGGGACCTGCGCCGGGCCCGGGTGGCGATCTTCACCGGCGACCTGGCCGGCGGCGTGCGCCTGCTGGAGGGGCTGCTCGACAGCGAGGAGCTCGACGGCAAGCACGTCGACCGTCTGCTGCAGGTGGTCTTCGACCTGCAGACGGTCCAGCAGCACCAGCGGGCGCTGGACCTGTTCGACCGCCTGCTGGCGCGGCCGCTGGACCTCCAGCAGCGCCGCGAACTGCTGTTCTGGAAGGCCGATTCCTGGGAGGCGCTGGGCAGGCACGACCGCGCCGCCTGGTTCTACCTCAAGTCGGCCACCCTGGGCGATCCGCTGGCCATGGATCCCTGGGCGCAGACCGCGCGCTACCGCGCCGCCAAGGCGCTGATCGGCGCCGGCTACCTGGACGACGCCCGCCGGATCTACCACAGCCTGCTGCGGGCCACCCGCGACAAGGCGCGCCGGGCCGTGCTCCAGGGCGAGTTGCAGCGCCTGCGCCTGCTGGCCACGCGCAAGCCGGAGCAGCCTTGAGCGGCGGTCCGGACGGCTGCTGGGATGTCGTCCTGGCCTGGCCCATGGGCCGCCTCGGCATACGCCTGCGCGGCGAGGCGGTCAGCGCCGTCGGGTTCCTGCCGGACCCGGTGCCCGAACAGGCCCCGGAATCGCCGGCCGCGGCCCGGGTGGCGGCGGCCATCGAGGCCTACCTGCGCGAAGGCCGCTCGCTGGCCGGGGTGCCCGTCAGCCTCCGGGACACGCCCTTCCGCCTGCGCGTCTGGCAGGCGCTGCGCGAGCTGCGCCCCGGCGAACTGCTCACCTACGGCGAACTGGCGGCGCGCCTGGGCAGTGGCGCGCGGGCGGTGGGCGGCGCCTGCCGCCACAACCCGGTGCCGCTGCTGGTGCCCTGCCACCGGGTGGTGGCGCGCGACGGGCCGGGCGGCTTCGCCGGCCACCACGACGGCTGGCAGGCCGATATCAAACGCTGGCTGCTGCGCCACGAAGGACTTGAAAGCGGCCCGCCGCGCCCGTATTAAATGCCCGGACCCCGGCCGGCGTCCGGTTTCAGCAATCCAACGGTGATACAGCATGAGCACGAAGACCAAGAAAGAGACCCTGGAATTCCAGACCGAGGTGCGCCAGCTCCTCAACCTGATGATCCACTCCCTGTATTCCAACAAGGAGATCTTCCTGCGCGAACTGATCTCCAACGCCTCGGACGCCTGCGACAAGCTGCGCTTCGAGGCCCTGCAGGACGATGCGCTCTACGAGGGCGACAGCAATCTGCGCATCCGCATCACCTGGGACAAGGAAGCGCGCACCCTCACCATCAGCGACAACGGCATCGGCATGAGCCGCCAGGAGGTGATGGACAACATCGGCACCATCGCCCGTTCCGGCACCCGCCAGTTCTTCGAGTCCCTGACCGGTGACCAGAGCAAGGACCTGGAGCTGATCGGCCAGTTCGGCGTCGGCTTCTATTCGGCCTTCATCGTCGCCGACCGGGTCACCCTGACCACGCGCCGCGCCGGCACCCCGGCGGGAGAGGGCGTGCGCTGGACCTCGGACGGCGAGGGCAGCTATACGCTGGAGACCGTGAAGAAGGAAACCCACGGCACCGACGTCACCCTGCACCTGCGCGAGGGCGAGGACGAGTTCCTGGAACCTTTCCGGCTGCGCGCCATCGTCGGCAAGTATTCCGACCACATCTCCTTTCCCATCGAGATGCCGGTGGAGGGCAAGGAAGGCGAGTTCGAGGCCGTCAACAAGGCCTCGGCCCTGTGGCGGCGGCCGCGGCGCGAGATCAGCGACGAAGAATACAAGGAGTTCTACAAGACCCTCACCCACGATTTCGAGGAGCCACTGGCCTGGGTGCATTCCCAGGTGGAGGGGGCGCAGTCCTACACGGCGCTGCTCTACATTCCCAGGCATGCGCCTTTCGACCTCTGGGACCGCGACCACCGCCACGGCATCAAACTGTACGTGAAGCGCGTCTTCATCATGGACGACGCCGAGCATCTGATGCCGCACTACCTGCGTTTCGTGCGCGGCCTGGTCGACTCCGACGACCTGCCGCTCAACGTGTCGCGCGAGATCCTGCAGAAGAACAAGGCCATCGACAGCATCCGCGGCGCCTCCGTGAAGAAAATCCTCGGCCTGCTGGAGAACATGGCGAAGGACGAACCGGAAAAGTATGCCGAGTTCTGGCGGCAGTTCGGGCGCGTGCTCAAGGAAGGTCCGGCTGAGGACTATGCCAACCGCGAGCGCATCGCGAAGCTGCTGCGCTTCGCTTCCACCCGCAGTGATACCGACGAGCAGACGGTCTCCCTGGAAGACTACATAGGCCGCATGAAGGAAGGCCAGGACAAGATCTACTACGTCACCGCCGACAGCTTCGCGGCGGCGAAGAACAGCCCACACCTGGAGGTGTTCCGCAAGAAGGGCATCGAGGTGTTGCTGCTGTTCGACCGCGTCGACGAATGGCTGATGTCGCACCTCACCGAGTTCGAGGGCAAGCCGCTGGCGTCGGTGGCCAAGGGTGAGCTGGACCTGGGCGGGTTGCAGGACGAGGAAGAGAAGCAGGCCGCCGAGAAGGCCGCCGGCGAGCACAAGGAACTGCTGGAACGCCTGAAGAATGCACTGGGCGACGACGTGCGTGAAGTCCGCATCAGCACCCGCCTGACCGACTCGCCCTCCTGCCTGGTGCTGGGAACCCACGAAATGGCCGTGCACCTGCAGAAGATGCTCAAACAGGCGGGTCACGAGGTGCCGGCCGGCAAGCCGGTGCTGGAGGTCAACCCGGGCCATCCCCTGGTTGCGCGCCTGGAACACGAACAGGACGAGGACCGCTTCACCGACTGGTCGCGGCTGTTGTTCGAACAGGCCCTGCTGGCCGAAGGCGGCCAGCTCGAAGACCCGGTCGCCTTCGTCAAACGCCTCAACAGCCTGTTGCTGGAATTGTCGGACGGCGGGTCGTCTGGCGGGGCGGGTGGTGACGAGGCGGAATAGAAAACAACCGCCAGGACGCCCGGCCCACGGGTGATCGGCGTCACAATAGCGGCAAATTCCTGACGCATGGCCATTCATCTACTGGGAATTTAAGCCCAAATGTGCTAGTTTTCCCCCGCTGCGGCCACCCCGAGGCCGGGTCGTGTAGGGAGGAATGGCCATGACTGCATTCAACGGTTGGTTGAAATCCGCATTGCTGACACCGCTGCTGGCGGTCTTGTTGACAGGCTGCGGAGGTGGCGGCAGCGGTTCGACGGCTTCGGCGTCCGCCGCCTTGAGCGGAACGGTGCCCGGCACGCTGATCGAGGCGGTTGCCGACGATGGCGGACGGTTCCAGGTGCACTCCCGGGACAACGGCACCCCCCGGCATCCCTTCCTCCTCGAGGTTCCCGCCGGCAAGACGTTCAGCCTGGTCATGACGACCAACGAAGGCAGTGCCGATTCCGTCACCACCCCGATCGGCTTCCGCGACAACAACGGGCGGGTGGTCACGACCTTCACGCTGCAGCCCGGCGAGGCCGTCGCGCTCGGCGACATCCCCCTGCCCATGTCCCGGGCCACGGCGCCCCCCGGGCACATGGAAGACGACGACCGCTACGTCCTGGATCAGCCGCTGGTGGTCGGCGGTGTCAAGGTCGACGACAACGGCCATCTCGGCAAGGAGCACGACAGCACGGGTGACGACGGCTCGACGGGGAACGGCGGGACGGACGGCGGTGGCGGCAACGGCGACACTGGCACTGGCGGCGGCGATACCGGTGGCGGCAACACTGGCGGTGGCAACACCGGCGGCGGCAACACCGGCGGCGGCAACACCGGCGGCGGCAACACCGGCGGCGGCAACACCGGCGGCGGCAACACCGGTGGCGGCAACACCGGTGGCGGCAACACCGGCGGCGGCAACACCGGTGGCGGCAACACCGGTGGCGGCAACACCGGCGGTGGTATGGTCTCCATCACCACCACCAACCTCAATGCACCGCCGCCGGCCACCGCCGTCAGCGAGCAGCCGTTCGTGAAT
>JALSRI010000214.1 GCA_026984835.1 Thiohalobacter sp.
ATGATCGAACCGGCGCTGACGGTCATACTCGGGGCGGTGCTGGGCTGGGTGATGATGTCGGTGCTCAGCCCCATCTACGACATCATGACGCGGATAAGGATCTGACCATGGCCCTGCGACAGATCCTGCTCCTGAGCAACAGCCACCTGCGGGTCTACATCGCGCAGGGCGGCCGGGTGCACGACATCGGCGATTTCGCGGCCACCGACGCTGGCCTGGCGCTGTTCGACGACTATCTGCAACAGGCCGGCCCCCTGCCCAGCCGCGTGCTGGTGGACCTGGTCGAAGAGGACTTCCGGCGCGAACGGGTGACGCACACCGTCGGCGGCGACCGGCGCGCGCTGCTGCAGCGCCACACACAGCGGCTGTACCGCAACACGGCCTACCGCCACGCCGAACTGCTGGGCCCGGCGGTGGACGACCGGCGCCGCGACGAAGTGTTGTTCAGCGGCATCATCAATCCGGACTCCCTGGAGAAGTGGCTGCAGCTCCTGCACCACCATCGCGTGCCGGTTGCCGGCATCCATTCGCTGCCGCTGCTCGGCGGCGGCCTGCTGAAACAGGCCTGGCAGCGCCGCGAGGATGTCCTGCTGGTCACCCACAACCGCGACAGCGGGCTGCGGCAGTCCTACTTCCGTGGCGGAAGGTTGCATTTCAGCCGCCTGTCGCCACTGGCCGTCGACCCCGGGTCGGCCGACTACATCGTTCGCGTGCACGACGAGATCGGCAAGACCAAGCGCTACCTCGCCAACCTGAAACTGCTGGCACGCGACCAGTTGCTGGACGTCTGCCTGCTGACCAGCGCCGCGGTGCTGGCGCAGGCCCGCGACCACTGCGCGCGCCAGCAGCTGGCCCACTATCACCTGGTGGACACCGTCGGGGTGGCGGGCAGGCTGCGCCTCGATGAGGGCTACACCAGCCCCTACTGCGACCCGCTGTACGCGCAACTTCTGGTGCGAAAGCGCCCGACCAACCACTACGCCCGCCCCGCCGACCGCCGTCATCACCGTCTCCACCTGCAGCGGCGGGCGCTGCAGGCGGCGAGCCTGGTGGTAGCGGTCGGCGGGCTGCTGTGGAGCAGCGCGAACCTGCTCCAAGGCGCGCTGCTGGAAGACCGTATCGCGGCCAGCCGGCAGCTGCGCGACGCCGTCCGGTCCCGCTACGAGGCGGCGCTGGCGCAGGTGCCGCACACCCCGGTCGCCCCGCGTGCGATCCACGCCGCGGTGCAGCTGGCCGACACCCTCGACCGGCGGCGCCAGCTGCCGGATCGCCTGCTGGCGCTGCTGGGCGCGGGCCTGCAACAACACCCCGCCCTGCAGCTGGAGGACATCGAGTGGTACACGGGTGCCAGCCCCGACACGGCACCGCCCGGCGGCGGCCCGGAGCACGCCGACACCACGTCGGCGGACAGCGACGCCGGCGCCGCCTATCAGATCGTCGAGATCGGCGGCCACATGGAACCGTTCTCCGGCAACTACCTGCGCGCCCACCGGCGGCTGGCCGATTTTCTCGCCGACCTGCGCCGGCAGCCCGGCATCGTCCGCGCCGAGGCCGTGAAACTGCCGCTCGACATGGATCCGGCCAGCCGCGTGAGCGGCAGCACCGGCGACGGCGGCGGGCAGCAACGCGCCCCGTTCCGCTTGCGCGTGGTCATGGAGGTGGCACATGAAACGTCCTGACCGGGATCCGCGCGCCCTCGGGCGGGAGCTGGCGATGCTGGCGGCCAGCCTCGGCGTCGCCGCGCTGCTGGTGCTGGCCAGCCAGCACTACCGCGATGCGCGGGTGACGACCCACGAGCAGCTGGTCGGCGAGCTGCAGCGGTTCCGGGCCGGGCTGCGCCAGGCGCACGAGGATGCCCGCATCGTGCGCACCGAGTACGGCCGCTTCCGGCAGCTTCAGGAACGCGGTTTCCCCGGTGCCGCACCGCGCCTGGTGTGGGTGGAAGACATCCGCGAGCTCGCCCGGCAGGCGTCGGTGCCGGTACTGCAATACCAGCTCGACCCGCGCAGGCCGCTGGCGCACGCGGCGGCCGGCGCCGCGCCCTTCCAGCTGTATGCCAGCCCCATGACGCTGAGAATGAACCTCGACCACGAGGGCGACCTGGTGCGCTTCCTGGACCTGCTGGCGAGCCGCGACAGCGGGCCCTTCGACCTGCGCGCCTGCACCCTGACGCGCCTGGAGGGCGGCGCCGCCGTGGCCCTCGACCGGCCCAACCTGCACGCCGAGTGCCGGCTGGACTGGTACTCGCTGGACAAGGCGCCGGAACCGGATCCGGCCGACGAGGCGCTGTTGTGAGCGCCCGCAGACCGGCTCCTCCAGCCATCGCACTGCTGGCGGCGCTGCTGGCGCCGGCCGGCTCGATGGCGGACGAACTCGGGCGCCTGTTCACGACGCCCGCACAGCGCCAGCAGATCGACGCCCTGCGCCGCGGCCAGCAGCCGGCGGTGGCGAACGACGACGGGGGTGACCGGCTGACGCTCAACGGCGTCATGACCAGCAGCCGTGGCCGGCAGCGGGTCTGGATCAACGGCAGCGGGCAGCGGCCGGGCGGGCCCGGCAGCAACGCCATCCTGCTCCGTGACGGCCGCGTCAGGCTGCGCTGGCGCGGCGGCCACACCCCGTGCACGCTGAAACCGGGCCAGACCGTCGACCGCATCGACGGCCAGGTCTACGAGCCCTACGAGCAGCCGGTCGAAGCGGCCATGGCGCCGGCTGAGGCAGGAGGGTCCTGAAGTCATGCGCCGGCAACCGCATCGGCGCCAGGCGGGCGCCGCCCTGCTGATCCTGCTGCTGATCCTGATCCTCGGCTCGGCCGGCGCCCTGGTGACGCGACTCGACAAGTCGGCGCGCGCCCAGGCGCAGGCGCCGCGCGACGCCGCCCTGCTGGGTCCGGTGATCGAGGCGCTGCTCGGCTACGCGCTCGAAACCGGCTGTCTGCCCTGCCCGGCCCGGTCGGCCAGCGACGGCCGTGCCCGCACCAGCTGCACCACGCCAGCGCAGCGGGTCGGCTTCGTGCCCTGGGCCAGCCTCGGCACCGGTGCCCTGGATCACTGGCAGCACCGGCTGCGCTACAGTGTCGCGCCGGCCTTCGCCGGCACCGCCTGCCCCGGCTTCACACAGAGCACCACGGGCGACATCCGCGTCCAGACCCGCAATGCGGCCGGCGCGCTGGTCGATCTCGACACCGGCGTGCCCGCCGCCGTCGTCGCCCACGGCCGTAACGGTTTCGGCGCCACCCTGGCCGATGGCAACAGCCGGCCCAACCCGCCCGCCGCCAACGTCGACGAGCGCAGCAACCGCTTCAACGCCACCCGCTTCGTGCAGCGACCGATCCTGGATTCGGCCGCCGTCGCCGGCGGCCCCTACGACGACCTGGTGGCCTGGCTGCCGCTGGCCACCCTGGTCACGACCGTCGACCGTGTGCGCGGCCTGCCACCCTGAGGAGAACGGACGATGTCGACACCATGCGGTTGGACCCGGGCGCAAGGCGGCTTCTCGCTGGTCGAGGTGGCCATCGCGATGGTCATCGTCGGCCTGCTGGTCGGCGGTCTGCTGATGCCGCTGTCGGCGCAGGTCGAGCAGGGCCAGCGCGACGAGACCGCGGCCGCCCTGGACGCCATCCGCGAGGCGCTGATCGGCTATGCCATCGCCAACCGGCGCCTGCCCTGCCCGGACGCCAACGGCAACGGGCTGGCCGACGACGCCTGCCCGGCCGGCGCCAACCGGGTCAACATCGGCGCCCCGCCGCTGGCCTCGCTGGGCCTCGAGAGGCTGGACGCCTGGGGCAACGCCTACCGCTACGCGGTCAACGGCGCCTATACCGGCCCCATCGCCTTCAATACGGCCGGCTCGGGCAACGGCGTCATCGAGGTGTGGCAGACCGCCAACTGCGCCGGCGCCGCTGGCGACCGGGTGGCGGTGAACGTGGCGGCGCTGGTGGTTTCCGGTGGCAAGACGCGCTACCCGTCGGCGCTGGAGGCGGAGAACCGCGACAACGACCGCTGCTTCGTGAGCGCCGGCTACAGCACGCTCAGCCCGCTGCAGATCGACGACCTGGTCCGCTGGCTGTCGCCGGACCGGCTCAAGGCCAGACTCGCCGCGGCCGGTCGGCCGTTGTAGCGGCCAAGGAGTCAATCGGTTGTATTTTCGACGCTTTTGACATGGTTTCCGGCTAAAGAAAGCGGCCACCGGGCCGCTACGCCGGGAGCAGACCCGCAGCGTCGGCAGCTCATCCGACCGGGATGGCCGGCCTGCCATAGCTCAGGGAGAACGGAATCATGAAACATCGTCAATCCGGCTTCACACTGGTGGAGATCGCCATCGTCCTGGTCATCATCGGCCTGCTGCTGGGCGGCGTGCTGAAGGGCCAGGAGATGATAGACAACGCCAAGTACAAGAACCTGCGCAGCGACATCCAGTCGTACTCGGCGGCCTTCTACGCCTTCCAGGACCGCTACAAGGCGCTGCCGGGCGATTTCGACCAGGCCAGCACACGGCTGGACGCGGCCGCGCCCAACGGCAACGGCAACGGCGCCATCAGCGGCGGTACCTGCAACAACGCCGCGGACGAATCCTGCATGGCCTGGCAGCACATGCGCTACGCCAACCTGCTGTCGGGCAACCCGGCCCAGACCGGCGCCGCCGCCAATCCGCGCCACCCCTACGGCGGCCGCTTCCAGGGCATCTACACCGCCACCAACGGCAACAAGACCGGCATCTGGATGATTCTCGAAAACCTGCCGGCCGAGGTGGCCCGGCGGCTCGACGAGGACATCGACGATGGCGCATCGCGCGCCGGCACCGTCTACTGCGCCAGCGGCAGTTGCGCCGGCGGCTACCCGGCGACCGGCAACGTGCAACTGCGCGTCATGCTGTAACGCCGACGACTCCCCTGAAGCACATGGACTCCGGCAACGACGCCGCCACGGATGGCGGTCCGCGACGTTTCGAACCGCGCCGGCACCGCCGCCGCAGGCTGTACTGGCGTGTCATGCTGCCCGCGATGGCCACGCTGGTCACCGGGGCCGTGCTCGGGCGCTTCGAAGCTGGCGCCCTGGCTGCCATCACCGGCCTGCTGCTGGTACACATCGCCCTGCTGCGTGACATGCTCGATCGGCTCGGCTTCATCGCCAGCCTCGCGCAGGAGGAGTGCGGCGCCCGGCAACGGCTGGCCGAGCACGTGCGCGACAGCCAGGCGCGGCCACCGGAATAGCGCCCCGCCTCCGGCGCTGCCCTGCCGGCGTCGGAGCACCCCCACCGACACAAAAAAAGGCGGTGCGCAAGCGCACCGCCCCGGCTTCTCCCTGCCCTTGCGTTTCAATGGACCTTTGGGACGACTCCTGACAGGAAGGCAGGCCCCGCGCCTTCCGGCGGCTGGATCAGGGTCGGGTCGATGGCCGATACCGGACGCGGTTCCGGCGGGTTGCCGGCCTGCGTGGAATCGACGTTCTGGATCCGGCCGGTGGCCACCATGGCCGCGGTCACTGTCTGCATGGGCAGGCTGTCCAGGTACAGGCGCATCAGGTGCACGGCGTGGACGAAGCGGTCAGGCGCCACCTGCTTGACGCGGGGGCCGTTGACGATACCCACCGTATTGAGCGGCGGCACCAGGCTGATGCCGCTGGCATAGTCGTCGGCGTCGGCCAGTTCGAAGAACTGGTGGCCGGTGCCGCCGTTGGTGCGGCAGATGCGGTCCAGGGCGTCGCCGTGCGGGAAGCAGGAGGCGAAGGTGTAGCGCTTGCTGGGATCCAGCTTCTCGCCGCCGATGGTGGTCTCGACGATGCGCCCGCCCGAGCTGCTGAAGGGCCGGTGAACGAGGTCGATCTTCTGGGTCATGTTGGCCAGGCCCACGTACCAGCCGCCGCGCTGCAGGAAGGGGTTGCGGTTGAACACCGCCGACAGCACCCGTTCCAGGTCATTCTCGATCACCTTGCCGGAGAACTCGGCCACCGCCACGGCGGGCGAGATCGGGAACAGGGTGAACAGGTCGCGCAGGGTGATGTCGCCCGGCTGGCGGCCGTCGGCGAACACCGCGCCCGGCGGCACGTCGGACGGACCCAGGATGGGGTTGCCGAAGCGGAAGCCGTTGGTCATGGACAGGTCCACGCCGCCCGGCACCACCATGTTGGCCACGTTGAAGATGGCGTCGGCGATGAAGTTGTTGATCTCGTCCTCCAGCACGTCGTCGCGGTGCAGGGTGAGTTCGGTATGGCCCACCACGGTGTCCAGGCTCTCGGTCAGCTGCAGGCCGCGCGTGGTGGTGTCGCCGCAGTCGTTGGCCGGGCAGTAGCCGCCGGGCATGAAGGTGTGGCGCACGACGGTGTCGCCGATGAAGGGTGCCTCGGCGGCGTCCACCAGCGCCTTGGTGGCCGGGTCCTCGGGCACGCTGTCGTCCACGGGGATGGCTTTCCAGCGGAAGGCCCTGACCCGGCCGTTGTCGATGGCCAGGTCCACGCGACCCAGGAACATGTCCTCTGTGGTTTCCACCACTACGGTGGCGTGGTGGCGGAGCCGGTGGAATCGGCCCGGCGACCGGGAACGGATGCCGTGCCGGCCGGCGACCAGGGCGTTCAGGGTGGTCTCGTGGGTGTGTGCCGACAGCACCACGTCGACGTCCTTGAACCGGCGGCCGATGGCCAGGTTCTGCGCCAGGCCCAGTTCCGACTGCACCACGATGACGGTGGCGCCGGCGGCCTTGACCTCGTCGATCATGCCCGGCAGTTCCTCGATGCCCTGGGTGAAGCGCAGGCCGATGTTGAATACCGTCGCCTGCTGCGGAACGATGGCGGCGGTGATGCCGATGACCGCCACCTTGACGCCGGCGACGTCGAAGATCTTGTAGGGCGGCAGCACGCGCTTGTTGTGGAGCTGCGGCGGCAACGGCGCGCTGTCGGTGTCGTTGTAGAGGTTGATGGCGATGGTGGGGAAGGTCGCGGCGGTGACGCCGGGGCCGTCGAAGGCATCGGCCATGACACGGATGTTGGCCGGCAGCGGCGGCTTGGGTCCGAAGCTGGCGAAGCGGTTGCGGAACACCGCCGGACCGTAGCCGAACTCCCAGTTGCCCGGCGTGTAGGCATCGATGCCGAAGCTGTTCAGGGCCGGCATGATGGCATCGCCGACCGTGAACATGACCTCGGCGGTGCCATGCACGGTGTCGCCCACCGCCAGCAGCAGGTTGTCGGGGTTCTCGGCGCGGATGCGGTCGATCAGGGTCTTGGTCTTGGCCATGCCGCCACCCTGCGTGACGTAGCGCTGGCCGGTGGCGGTCTTGATGACGCCGGCGTGCGGCACCAGGTTGCCATGCAGATCCTGGAGCTGAATAAGGGTGATGATCTTGTCGTCGTGGGCATGGGCCGGCGTCATGGCGGCCGGCAGCACCGCGGCCAGGGCCAGCGCCAGGGCGCGCTGCCCGAGGCGTCCGGAAAGGGAACGCAGTTTCATGTTGTCTCCTCCTAAGGGATTCTTTATGTGTGCGACTCGGGAGCCGTCACAGGGCAGCCTAGATGCAAATACCCGGCGGCCGGTATAGGGAAAATCCTGATTCGGGGACGGGGAAACAGCCCGATGCACGGCGTGACTGTTAATAAATAGCCACGGAAAGCACGGAAAACACGGACAAAACCTCTTGTTCGGTGTTTTGCGGGCGCGCAGCGCGCCGCAAAAACCAAGTCCGTGCTTTCCGTGCTTTCCGTGGCTATTTTTTATGGCCGTTCCCCGACAGGAAGCGCCGGCCCCGCGCCCGGCTCAGGGCGTGATGACGCCCAGGCGGATGGCCAGCCGGGTGAGTTCGGCGGTGCTGGCGACGCCCAGCTTCTGCTTGAGGCGGGTGTTGTGGTGGCCGACGGTCTTGGGGCTGACGTTGAGGAGCCCGGCGATGTCGTTGACCGACAGGCCTTCGGCGCGCAGGCGGAACACCTCGAACTCGCGCGGCGACAGGCTGTCGATGGCGTACTTGTCGGCCGAGGTCCGGCGGTTGACCAGGAAGCCCATCATCTCCTGGCCGATGAACGACTCGCCCTGCGCCACCTGCCGTACCGCATCCAGCATCACCCGCGAGGCGCTGCGCTTGGAGATGTAGCCGAGCACGCCCTGGTCGAGGGCGCGGTTCAGGAAGACCTCGTTCTCGTGCACGCTGAACACGAGGATGCGCGCCGCCTTGTCGCGCGCCAGGATGCGGCGGCTGGCGTCCAGGCCGCCGATGCCGGGCAGGCTCAGGTCCATGACCACCACCGTCGGCCGGTGCTCCAGGTACAGGGTGTAGGCCGCCTCGCCGCTGTCGGCCTCGGCCACCACCTCGATGTCGTCCGTGCCCTCGAACAGGCGCCGGTAGCCGGCCCGCACCACTTCGTGGTCGTCGACCAGCAGCACCCGGATGGGCGCGCTCATGCCGTCATCTCCGCGCTCCCCAGGGGAATGACGACGTGCAGCGCCAGGCCCCGGCCGGGCGCCGTCTCCAGGCGGAGTGTGCCGTGCAGCGCCTCGACGCGCTCGCGCATGCCGATCAGACCCAGGCCGCGGCGTGGCAGGTCCGGGTCCATGCCACGACCGTCGTCGGCGACGTCCAGCACCACCTGCCCGGCGCCGCGGCCGCCGCGCCGCGACAAGCCTATCCGCACCCGGCGGGCGCCGGCGTGGCGCGCCACGTTGGTGAGCGCCTCCTGCACGATGCGGTACAGGGAGATGTTGACCGGCTCGCCGAGGTCGCCCAGCTCGCCGTCGGTGCTGAACTCGAGCTCGGTGCCAGGGTGACGCTCGCGCCAGTCCCGCAGGGCGTCTTGCAGGGCGGCCACCAGGCCGAGGTCGTCCAGCACCGTCGGGCGCAGGCGCCGCATCATGGCGTGCACCGCGTCGTACATGCGCGCCGACACCGCCTGGATGGCCTCGGCGCTGGCGGCCACACGCCTGTCCTTGTGCTGCGACATGTCGTGGATGAGCTCAGCATCCGCCTGGATGGCGGTGGTGCACTGCCCCAGTTCGTCGTGCAGCTCGCGCGCCAGGTGGCGGCGCTCCTCTTCCTGCACCGCCAGCGACTTGTGGATCAGGAAGCGGTTGCCCTCCAGCAGGGTGCGGCACTCGCTCTCGGCCCGCTTGCGCTCGGTGATGTCGTGCAGGGTGGCGGCGTACAGCGGCTCTCCGCTGACGTCGATGCAACCTATATAGAGCTCCATGGGAAAGCGGCTGCCGTCACGACGCCGGCCTTCCACTTCGCGGCGCGCGCCCGTGACCCGCGTCCAGAGCGTGGTATCGCTGTCGTGGTCCTGTGGCGGCGGCGCCAGCAGCAGCGCCGCATGGCGGCCGCGCAGCTCGGCCTCGTCGTAGCCGAACAGCGTCTGCATGGCGGGGTTGACCGACAGGATGCGGCCATCGGCATCATAGGTGATCATGCCGTCGATGGCGGTCGACTCGATGACGCGCTCGCGCGCCAGTGCTTCCTGCAGGCGCCGGGTGCGCTGCGAGACTTCCGCCACCATGCGGTTGAAGGCGCTCGCCGTCATGCCCACCTCGTCGGGCACGCCGGTGGGCACCGCCACCTCGTAGTCGCCGGCGCCGACCTGCTGGGCCGCCTGGGCGAGCTGGCCCAGGCGGCGGGTGAGGTGGATGCCGATCAGTACCGTGGCCAGGATGGTCAGCACGATTTCTGTGCCGGCGATGGCGACACTGCGCAGCCGCGCCGCCTGGATGGCCTGCTGCATTCTGGCCAGCGAGAAACCCATGCGCACCTGGCCCATGGCGCGGCCGCCGAACACGATATCGGTGGCGATGTCGTAGCGGGCATCGCGCACTTCGGAGGGATGGCGGTCCGGCGCCGGCCAGCCGCCGGCCGGCACCTCCCCGAGCCGGATCACCGGCCGCCGGTCGCGGTCCAGCACCGCCAGGTAGGCCAGTTCCGGGTGGGTGGCGATGTTGCGCAGGTATTCCTCCAGGCTGGCGTAGTCCACTTCCACCATGTAGCTGCCGGAGGTGGTGGCGATCTGCTGCAGCATGCTGGCGGCCGTGTCGCGCAGCCGGTCGGTATGGGCACGGCGGATCAGGTCCAGGTTGTTCCACACCAGCAGCGACAGCATGATGACCTCGATCAACACCACGCTGGCGATGAGCCGGACCCGCAGGGAGCGCCAGGGCCGGACCGCCATGCTCAGGGCGCCTCCAGGCGCGGCACGGCCCAGTCGAGATCGTCGTAGTCGTGCGGACCGGCGGGCGTGAAGCCCGGCCAGTCGAGCCGCGCCAGGATGGCGCGGCCGGTTGCATCACCGGCCATGCCGAGCAGCACGGCACGGATGCGCGCCACCAGGGCGTCGTCCAGCCAGGGCGCGACGCTGACCGGCATGTGATGGCCGGTCTCGGTGGTGGCGACGATGCGCGTGCCGGCGAGCACCTCGGGCGCCGCACGCCGGTACAGCGGCAGCATCAGCGAGGCTGCGTCGGTACGGCCCTGGTAGGCGCTCAGCAGCGAGGCGTTGTGACTGGGCGTCGCCACCAGGCTCAGGTCACGGTCCGGGTCCAGGCCTTCGCGCCGCAGCCGGGCGCGCACCAGCGCGGTCGCGAGCGCCAGCGGGTCGACCGTCGCCAGCCGCCGGCCGCGCAGGTCGGCCACCGTCCGCACCGGGCTGGCCTTCGGCACCACGATGACCGCCTGCATGCCCGGCAGGTCGACCCGCACCAGCGCCCGGTAGCCGGCGCGGCGCTGGGCGAGATAATAGAAATGCGGGGCCGTGAACAGGAGGTCGTAGCGCTTCGCCTCGTGGGTACGGCGCAGGAACTCGCTGAAATCCGGCGCCGTCTCCATGCGCACCTCGGCGCCGAGACGCTGCGACAGGTATTCCACCAGCGGAGCGAAACGCCGCACCAGGCGCTCGGGGCTGACGATGGGCAGAAAGCCGAACACCAGGTGGTCACGGGGCGCCGGCCCGGCCGCCGCCGCGGTCGCGACCAGCAGCAGGGCGCCCAGCAGCATGCCGGCCGAAGACCTCATCGACCCGAACGCCCCGGGCTGGAGCCGGCGCGCCGCCAGGGCAAGGCGATTCTGTTCACGCCCACCCCCGCAACGAGGCCGCCACCGGCATCCGCCCGCCTCTACAGGCGTTCGGCGATGCGCGCCGCCAGTTCCTGGCCCTCCGGATCGGCCAGCTTGCCGGCCGGCCAGCCGATGACCAGGCCGCTGCCATCGTCGTAGCGCGGGATGATATGGAAATGCACCCAGAAGACGGCCTGGTGCGCCGAAGCGCCGTTGTTCTGCAACACATTGAACGCCCTGGCGCCGGTGGCGTCCAGCACCGCGCGGCTGATGCGGGGCAGCACGCGGCCGATGGCGGCGGCGTGCTCCTCGTCGAGCCGGTCCAGGGTCTCGGCGTGCACCTTGGGTATGACCAGGGTATGGCCCCGGGAAAGGGGAAAAATATCCAGGAACGCCAGTACATGGTCGTCTTCGTACACCCGGTGGCAGGGCAGTTCGCCCGAGACTATTCTGTGAAAGATGGTTTGCGCCATGTGCGTATTCCCTCCAGCATGCCCGAACCCCATTCTACCCCGCCGCGTCGCAGTCGGGTTCCAGGGTGAAACTGAAGCACGCCCCCCGGCCCGGCTCGGCATCGGCACGGATGCAGCCGCCGTGGCGCTGGACGATGTTGTACACCGTCGCCAGCCCGATGCCGCTGCCCGGGAATTCACCGGCGCCGTGCAGGCGCTGGAAGGGCTGGAACAACTTGCCGGCGTAGCGCATGTCGAAGCCGACGCCATTGTCCTCGACCCGGTATTCGCCGCTGGCGGCGTCGCGACCGATGCGGATACGGGCATCCGGCCGTCCACCGGTGTACTTCCAGGCGTTGCCGACCAGGTTGCCCAGCGCGATGCGCAGCAGCACGGGGTCGCCGCACACCCGCAGCCCCGGCTCGATCTCCACCTGCACGTCGCGATCCGGCTCGGCGGCCCGCAGTTCGGCGACGACTTCGGCGGCCAGCGCGGAGAAATCGATCTCCTGGCGGCGGACATCGGCGCGCGACACCCGCGACAGCTCCAGCAGGTCGTCGATCAGTTCGCCCATGCGCTGCGCCGCCTTCCTCACCCGCCCCACGTGTTCCAGGCCGACCGCGCCCAGCTGCGCACCGAAATCCTCCTCCAGCACCGCGCTGAAGCCGTCGATGGCCCGCAGCGGACCGCGCAGATCGTGCGACACCGAGTAGCTGAAGGATTCCAGTTCCCGGTTGACCGTCGACAGTTCCCGGGTGCGGGCCTCGACCAGCTGCTCGAGTTCTTCCTGGTGGCGCTGCAGGGCCTGCTCGGCCTGGCGCCGCCGCCGGTTCAACCGCACCGTGCCCACGGCCAGGGCCGCCTCCTGGGCCAGCCCCTCCATGAGGGCGATCTCGCGCTCGCTGTAGCCCTGGCGCGGCTGGCTGCCGGTCGACATCAGTACGCCGATGGTGCGGCCTTCCTGCACCAGCGGCGCCGCCAGCACGGATCGCACGCCGAAGCGCTCCATCATGCGCGGGCTGGCGCGCGGGTCGGTGCGCGCATCCCCGACCGCCAGCGTGCCGCCCTCGTGGAACACCCACACCGCCATGGAGACCTCGTCCAGGGACAGCCGGAAATGCCCCTGCTCGCGGTAGGGCGCACCGCTGCGGGCGACGCCGACCAGTTCGTCGCTGTCCTCGTCGTGCAGGATGAGAAAGGAGCGGTCGCCGCCGAAAGCCTCCTGGCTGAGCTCGATGACCCGGTCCAGCAGGCGCGGCAGGGTGGCGGCCTCGCCGGCGCTGCGCAGCAGGCGGTTGTTGAGCGCCAGGATCTCGTTGTGGACGCGCAGGTCGCGCAGCATGCCGCGGAAGCGCGTGCCGAGCACGCCCAGTTCGTCGGTGGACATGGCGGCCGGGCCGTCCACCGCCGCCAGGTCGAGCTCCGCACCCCTGACCATGCCCTGCAGCGGCGCCAGCGCCTGGCCGAAGGAGCGCACGAAGATCAGGCTGCCGAACACCGCCAGCAGTTCCAGGAACAGCCACACGAAGAAGGTCTCCAGGGAGAAGAAGCCGGTCCGCGTCCAGTAGTACTGCACCAGCATGGTGTCGATCAGCAGTGGCACCAGCGCGCCGATCAGGAACACCTTGGCGCGCAGGGTGACGTGCGGCCGTTCCAGCGGCGTATCGCCCAGCGCCCGGCCGAACAGGTCGAGGATGAGGAAGAAGATGGGCAGGCCGACGAGGATGGACACGATCAACGCCACCAGGTGGATGCGGAACCAGTCCACCGGCCGGGCCACGTAGTCGGTGAACCACTCCGCGCTGACGATCACCGAGGACGGCGCCAGCAGCAGATAGACCAGGAACACCGCCCAGAAGCTGAACGTGAAAGCGCGCATCCTGTCCAGCGCCGCCTTCGCCCCGCCGCGCTGCCGGTCCTGCAGCCAGGCGACCACCGGCTGCATCCGGCGCCGGAAATACCACCAGGCGAACAGCAGCCAGCCCAGGATGTAGGCCGGCTCCAGCGGCGTGCGCAGGATGCCTGCCATCTGCTCCAGGGTGAGAATGCCGGTGAACAGGATGAAGGACAGCCCGACCACCGGCGGCAGCGTCCAGGCCAGCAGGATGAGGGTGGTGAATCGACGCCGGAACTCGGCAGCTGTGAGCATTCGCAGGGTGTCCGCTGGCGGCAGGGATAGGGGCATGTTAATGAGTCCGGTTTGCCGGCGCCAGACCCGCGGCGGGAAAGGGCCCGCCCGCGGGGCCAGACGCAGGAAATGACAGGCTCCCCGCACAAAGCCGGCCGGCGTCTACCCCAGGCCGGCGATGATCGCCATGCGCACCAGTTCGGTGGCCGAGGCGGCCTCCATCTTCGTCATCAGGTTGGCGCGGTGCAACTCCACCGTCTTGATGCTGATCCCCAGCTCCGCCGCGATCAGCTTGTTGGGGCGGGACTGCAGCACCCGCGCCATCACCTCGTGCTCGCGCGGCGTGAGGCGCGCCGCACGCGCCTGGATGGCGTCGATGCGCTCGCGATCGCGGCGCTTGTCGCGGTCGAAGGCGATGGCGCTCTGCACGCGCCCGAGCATCAGGGCGTCGTTGTAGGGCTTTTCGATGAAATCCCAGGCGCCGGCCTTCATGGCGCGCACGGCCATGGCCACGTCGGCGTGGCCGGTGACGATGATCACCGGCAGACTCACTCCGCGCCGGCGCAACCGGCGGTGCAGCTCCATGCCGTCGATGTCCGGCATGCGCACGTCCAGGAGCACGCAACCGCAGCCAGGCTCGCCGCCCGCCTCCAGGAAATCCAGCCCGCGCGCATAGACCCGCGCCGGCAGGTGGGCCGACTCGATCAGCCAGCGCAGCGATTCCCGCGCCATGCGGTCGTCGTCGACGATGTGCACGACCGCTTCGGCGTCGTCAGCCATGCGCGGCCCCCGGCAGTTCGAACACGAACTCTGTGCCACCCGGCGCCAGCGCCCGCACCGAGATGCGGCCCCGGTGCGACTCGATGATGGAGCGGCTGATGGACAGCCCGATGCCCATGCCGTCGGGCTTGGTGGTGTAGAAGGCGTCGAAGATATGTGCCAGGGCTTCCGGCGCGATGCCTTCGCCGGTGTCACGGGTGCGCACCCGCACCCGGCCGCCGACCGCCTCGGTGATCACGCCCAGGCGCCGTGCGCGGCCCTCGGTGCCGGACATGGCGTCGATGCCGTTGCGGATGAAGTTCATGATGACCTGTTCGAGCTGGATCATGTTGCCCTCCACCGGCGGCAGCCGCGGCGCCAGCTCGAGCTCGACGGCGACGCCGTGACGGCGCGCTTCCAGCGCCGTAAGCGATGCCACCCGTTCGACCGCCTGGTTGAGATCGACCGGGCCGCGCTCGGCGTCCTCCTTCTGCACGAACTCGCGGATGTTGCGGATGATGTCGGCCGCCAGCGTGGCGCTCTCGACGGCCTTGCGCATGCCCTCCCGCAACCGCTCCGGGTCGCCCCCCTCACGCAGCAGGCGCAGGCAGGCGCTGCAATAGTTGATGGCGCCGGTCAGCGGCTGGTTGAGTTCGTGCGCCAGGCTGGCCGCCATCTCGCCGATGGTGCTCATGCGCGACACCCGCGCCAGTTCGGACTGGTGGCGCTGCTGCGATTCGAGGGCCAGCCGGCGCTCCAGTTCGTCACCGATCCACTGCGCCATCACCCGCAGCAGTTCGTGGTCCCAGCGGCTCAACGGCGCCACGCGCGGCTCGGTGGCGGCGAATTCCAGCGTGCAGTGCACCTGGCCGTGCACCAGCACGGCGGTGCCGAGATAGCTCTTCCAGCGGCTCGCGCCCGGCAGGGCGCACAGCTCGCTGACCCGGTCCAGGTCCGGGATGTCCAGCGGCTCGCCGCGCTTTTCCACCAGCAGCCGCGCGCAGTGCGGCTGCAGCGGCCCGCCCCCGCCCGGCCCGAGGCCGGCGTCTCCGGCTGTCCGGCAGACCCGGGGGCCGTCCTCGCCGACGCTGGACAGCACCGCCACCGGCAGGCCGAAGTAGTCGCGCCCGGTCTCCAGCAGCCGGTCGAGCTTCTGCTCATGGGACAGCCCCGACGCGCCGGTGATGGCGACCAGCCCGCCGAGCGCCACGCGGCTGCGCTCCAGTGCCTGGTTGGTCGCCTCCAGGTCGGCGGTGCGCGCCTCCACCTGCTCCTCCAGGCTGTCGCGGTAGCGCGCCAGCGCCGCCTGGGAGCGCTCGCGCTCGGCGATCTCACGCTGCAGGGTCTGCTGGGCGACCTTCAGGCGGCGGTTGGTGCGGGAGACGTAGCCGTTGAGCAGCAGCAGGGCCAGCAGCAGGCTGGCGGCCGCGCCGAACCACCAGGCATGGCGCCGCAGCAGCGCCGGGAAGGTGGTCTGGCGCAGCACCTCGTAGGGCCCGATGCGCAGTTCCTTCATCAGTTCGTGCACCGGTGAATAGTCCAGCGGGATGGTCCAGCCGGCGGTATGCGACGCCTGCGCCGCGGGATGATCGGCCGGCATGGACAGCAGGGCCCGGGCGACGCGGGTGGCGAGCCGGCGCGGCGTGTTGCGCAGGGTGGCGAACGGCCATTCCGGGTACAGGCGGGTGCTGCGCACCGGCAGGCTGCCGCCACCGCGCGGCGCCAGTACCCGCATCTCCTCCACGCCGACCCGGCCGCTCTCTATCATCCGCGCCAGCGTCTCGGCGCGCACCGTCGCCGCGTCGACTTCGCCGCGCTGCACCGCCACCACGATGCGGTCCTGCGGGAAGCCGGCGAAGCGCAACGCGGAAAAGTCCCGGAACGGATCGATACCCCGGGCCGCCAGCTCGCGCCAGGCCATCTGGAATCCGCCGAAGGCCTCGGGGCTGACCGCCATGAAGGACTTGCCATCGAGGTCGGCGAGGCTGCGGATGGCGTCGTTGTCACGGCGGGTGAAAACGACCGCGCCATAGCGCACGTGAATACGGCCCTGCTCGCGGGTCTGCAGGGTGGCGATGCGCGAGACGCCGAAGCGCGCTTCCAGGTCCACGTAGTTGCCAGGGTTGGTGAGGGTGAACCGGATCTCGTCGTTGCGCACTGCGGCGCTCATGCCGTCGAGGTCCAGGGGCACCACTTCGAAACGGTAGCCCGGCACCCGCGCAGACAGGTAGTCCGCCGTCGGCGACCAGCGCTGCAGGGCCTGCACCCTGCCCCGGTGGGCCAGCACGCCGACGCGCACCAGCGCCCCTTCGGCGGTCCCCGGCCCGGCTGCCGGCGAAGCCGCAAGCAGCAACAGCGCCAGCAGCAGGCTGTACAGGAGACGGGAAGGCTTCATTCGGATGACACGGGGCGCCGCATGGCTGACCCTCGTAGAGATGCACGGCAGCGGGTTTCTATTCCCGCCACGGGTCGGGTAAGATGCGGGCCGACGACAGTACGGCGGGTGCTGGCCGCGCGGGGGTACGGATGATTGCCAGAATCCTGATCGTCAGCGGTGTCCTGCTGCTGGCCCTGGGCCTGGTCCTCGGTTATGCGCCCTGGCTGCTGGCCTGGTTCGGCAAACTGCCCGGCGATATCCGCATCGAGCGTGAAAACGGCGTATTCTTCTTCCCTTTCACCTCCATGCTGATCGTCAGCATCGTGCTGTCGCTGGTGCTTTCGCTGTTCTTCCGGCGCTGACCCCGCAGCGGCAGCGCTCTTCCCGTCCACAGACCGCCGGGGATATCCAGACAATGGCCGCAGACCGTTTCAGCTTCAGCAACTTTTTCATCCGCTTCGCCCTGGCGACCCTGCTGGTATTCGCCACCTACAACCCCTCGGGCTGGTCCTGGTACCACTGGTTCATCGGCGCCGCCGACCGCCTCGACCCGCTCATCGTGCTGGCCGGCGTCGTGCTGGTGATCGGCTGGGTCATCTATATACGCGCCACCCTGCGCTCGCTGGGCGAGATCGGCACCCTGCTGGCGGTGGCCTTCTTCGCCGCCCTGGTCTGGGTGCTGGTCGACTACGGCATCCTGTCGCTCGCCAATCCCACCGCCCTGACCTACGTGGTGCTGGTGATCCTGTCCGCTATCATGGCCACCGGCATGTCCTGGTCCCACATCCGCCGCCGCATGTCGGGCCAGGCCGACATGGACGACGTGGACGAGGACTGAGCGCACGGCGGACCGCCCTTCAGTCGCCTTCTTCGCGCTGGCGCTGGCAGAAGGTGCGGCTCTCGCGGCGCTCCACGGCGCTGGCCACGGCGTCGACGATCCGGGTCAGCTCCTCCACGCTGATCGATTCCAGCACCCGGCTCAGCAGGGCGGGATCGACGTCGGCGTAGACGGTCTCGCCGTCGGCCAGGTGCACGGTGATGCCGGCCATGCCGTATTCGCCGCCGGCCTCGCCCTGCTCGGCGTCGGTGAGCGCGCCCTCCTCGTCGACCAGGCGGTCGTAGCACTCGTCGATGGCGTCCGACAGCGTCTCCGGCAGATCGTCCGGCACCTGCACCTCGACCCGGTCCTCGAAGGTCTGCGTCGCGGCCGCGACCCCCTCGGCGGCGAGAAAGTCGAGAAAGCGGCGCAAGGGCGCGTCGTGGAAGAAGACGTATTCGATCACGGTGCGGAGCGCCGCCGGCTCACCAGAACACCTGCAGCCGGCCGTCCTGCAGCCGGTGCTCGAACTGCCGCAGCGGCCGGTTGCCGACCTCGACGCATTCGCCGGTGGTGATGTCGAACACCCAGTGGTGCTTGGGGCAGGTCAGGCGCGTGCCCTCCAGCGCCAGGTGCGGGATGTTGGTGACCTGGTGCGGGCAGCGGCTGTCGTAGACGCGCAGGGTGTCGCCGTTGCGGTAGATGAACAGGCCGCGGCCGTCGCAATCGAGGCGGCTGACCTCGCCGTCGGGCAACTCGTGCAGCGCCGCGACATCGTGCCAGCGCGGCTCGGCATCCAGGTTCTCGGGCCGGAACTCGGGAATGTCCATGTCGAGAATGATGTCCACCGCCCACACGATCTTGGCCAGGCCCAGGGTCGGGAAGGCCATCAGCAGCGCGTCCAGCACCTCGTTGGGGCTGGCGCCATTGCGCAGGGCGCGGGTCAGGTACTGGCGGAAGCCGCCCTCGGTCTGGGCGTCGACCTTGGTGATGACCGAAATCAGGTCGCGGGTGCGGGTGTCGAGGTGCCGGCCGGCTTCCTTGAGGAACTTGAAATAGGGCTTGATGGCATCCGGGCGCGCGGCCACCAGGTAGTTCAGGGCGTCGCTCATGGACCTCTCCGTCGACTGGAATCACCAGTCGTCCATCCTACCGGCCGCGCCGCCGGCCGCCAAGCTGGCCGCACGCCCCCCGCGGGCTGGCGCGGACACAGTGAACCCCGACCCAACCGCCGTGTCCACACAGCGCCGGATGGAGTTGCAGGCTGGACGCGATCTGGCATAGTGCCACATGGCAACGACAACTTCGAAATCCACCGCGCCGCCAGACGCGGCCTCCTGGTGAAACCCGATGAGCGCAAAGACTGACATCCTGTTCCGACTCGGCGAGCCGGAAGAAACGGACGACGAGGATGTGTATGCGCTGGTGGACCGCTTCCTGGCGCGCCATGGCACGGATGCGGCCATTCTGAACGTCTCGGAACTGGACGGCTTCCTCGCCGCGCTGGCCTGCGCGCCGGACATGATCCTGCCCTCTCGCTGGCTGGCGGAAATCTGGGGCGGCGAGGCGCACACACCGGAATGGGACAGCCTGGACGAGGCGCAGGCATTCCTTTCCGCCGTCATGTTGATCCACAACCAGGTCAACGGCGACCTGGGCGGCGGCCTGTTCGAACCGGTCTTCCTGGAACGCACCCTGGAGGACCGGACCCACCTCGTCGTGGACGACTGGTGCGAGGGCTTCCTGCGCGGCCTGCGCCTGTGGCCGGCGCTGTCCGGGGAAGACATGACCGTACTGGAGGAATGCCTGGCCCCGATCCGCCTGTTCGCCACCGAAGCGGGATGGAAGACGCTGGACGGCATGGGGCAGGATGAAATCGAAGACCGGCAACAGCAGATCGGCCCGGCCATGGAACGCCTGTTCGGACACTTCGCCAGGCGTGCCGGACAGCCCGTTCAACCCCATGTCCGCAAAACCCCCAAGGTCGGCCGCAACGACCCCTGCCCCTGCGGCAGCGGAAAGAAATACAAGCGCTGCTGCCTGCATTGACCGGGCGGGAAGGCATTGGTGGCCAGGGACAGACAAAATCGCCGGGAGCGATTTTGAACGCGCTCCAGCGCGGCCCCGAAGGGGTGAGGCGCGAGGATGCGCCGAATAATCGAACTGCCGACACGGAGATTTTTAGGATCAGTAAAATCAATAAGTTACTGATTATGTTGGAACAGGAGGCGTTCGGTACAGTCAGGGATTGTTTCGTTGATTCCGCAGGTTAGGCCGGGTTGCCGTGGGGGCGCGAACTGAGCGGTGTACCGGGAGTGTACCGAAAAGACCTGCGCACCCAGTCAACCGAAGCAAGCAGCCCTATATATAACGCTTGACGTTATATAATGCATTACGTTATACAATGTTGGCATGATCACGGGCTTCAGGGACCGGGAGACCGAGAAGATATGGCAAGGGAAGGTCTCACGCCGGCTCCCACAGGATATTCAGGCCATCGCCCGGCGAAAACTGCGCATGCTTAACAACGCCCGCACGCTGGATGATCTCCGTATTCCGCCAGCCAACCGGCTGGAGGCGCTGAAAGGCAAACGCAAAGGCCGACACAGCATCCGGATCAACGATCAGTGGCGCATCTGTTTCGTCTGGTCTGCGCCCAACGCGCATGATGTGGAGATCGTGGATTATCATTAGGAAAGGCCAGTGAAGACGTTACCCAACATCCATCCTGGCGAGGTGCTACTGGAAGAGTTCCTCAAGCCCCTCGGCATCAGCCAGAACAGACTGGCCCGCGCCATGGGCGTGCCGCCCCGGCGCATCAACGAAATCGTGCACGGCAAGCGGGCGATCACCGCTGATACCGCCCTGCGCCTCGCCCGGGCACTGGGTACCTCCGAACAGTTCTGGATGGGACTCCAGGCCGACCATGATCTGGAAGAAGCCCGCAAGGCGGCCCGGAGCGACTTGAAAAAGGTCGCAAACATCGCCGCTTGAGATTGGTGGCCAGGGACAGACAAAATCGCCAGGGGCGATTTTGAACGCGCTCCAGCGCGGCCACGAAGGGGTGAGGCGCAAGGATGTGCCTGTAGGACGACACCTAGATTTACGCACCTTCCGCTGGGGCGGTTCAGAGGCATCGATCAACGGAGAATGGAAAACACTTCCAGAAGTGTGTGGGATTTTCCGGGGGAGAAACAACCCCTCGAGTGGGCTTGTGCAGGGGTGGAGTGAAGCTTCGCTCGCTGCTATGCCGTAAATGGATTCAGAACCTTGACACCCGTCTTGACGAAATCCTTGTGATTGCGCGTCACGATGGTCAGATCGTAGATCAGCGCCGTTGCCGCAATCAGCTTGTCCAGGGCATGTTCCGGATGCGGCACCCGAAGCCGCCCCCAGAGCTGGGCAATGTCTGGATTGATATCGAGAATATTGTCCCGGTAATCCGCCAATACGGCGGTCAACCATTTTTCCAGCCGGTTGGCCTGGCGCACATCACCGCGGTGCCGGATCCATTCGACACCACGCCGCAACTCGCCGACGGTTACCACGGACAGGAACACCGGCGTTTCCTCGTCCACGGCCTGTTTGAAGAACCGGCGGACGCCCTTGTTTGCCCCGGACCGCTTGCGGGCCTCGCTGATGACGTTGGTATCAACCAAATACAGGGTCGTCACTGTCCATGTCCTCCACCCGCTCGAAGTCTTCGTCCTGTCCGACATTGGGTATCTCGGCGAGCACTTCCGCAAGGCTCTTGCCCTTGGGCCGCAGCAGGGCGGCCTCGAGGAGTGCGCGATGCTCCGCCTCGGCGCTGCGGCCGTGGCGGGCCGCACGCTGTTTGAGCGCTTCGACGATGCGGGGATCCAGATTTCTGACGACGAGATTGGCCATATCAGTACCTCGTTTCAATCACCACCCGAATGATTGCAACGATAGCACTCCATCGCTCAGAATGCAATCATTGATAGCATTTTGCCGCTCCTTTCAGGTACCACAATAGACCGTCACGATCTGAGCGCGCTCGTGGCCCAGCGCATGGCTGATCGTCAGGCGGGCCTGCCGGTCGATCTCCCGCTGCTCCGGCGTGAGCGACTTCACCGGTGGGCCGCCGGGGCGGCCCACCCGGCCAGTTCCTCATAGCGGGCCTGGGCGCAGGCGCGGCGCAGGCCGTGCATCCGGGACAATCCGGCTCGACCGGTTTCCGCCTCGTAGCGCCGCAGCTGCTGGCGGTAGTTCCTGGCACTGGGGATCAGGGAGCCCCTTCCGGCGAGCTGGCGCGCCCGGTCCAGGATCGCACGCTGGGCATCGGTCCGTACCGGAATGGCGCGCGCCTTGCCGCCCTTGGTCCAGCTCTCCTTGAGGACGATATGATCGCCCCGGCTACCGGGGTCCACTTCTAATCCATCCTCCCTCGCCTGCTCAGGCTTCGGGATGCGCCCCGGTATCCGGGCATGGACCGCAGCCGCTTCAACAGTGAAGTGCACCCCTATCTGACTGAAACTCCTGTTGGTACTCAAGGCATTGCCTTCGACCGGCTTGAATTGGATGCCTGGATCGAAGACTATAAGTTCCGCAACGGGCGTCCCGGTCAACCGAGAGGAGACCAATCATGGGACGCAAGAGAACACCGGGGCTCGTCAAGCGCCATGGCGTCTGGCACATCGATAAGCACATCGGTGGACGGCGAGTTTGCCAGAGCACTGGCACAGATCGGCTCGAA
This sequence comes from Thiohalobacter sp., assembly GCA_026984835.1. GTDB lineage: Bacteria > Pseudomonadota > Gammaproteobacteria > DSM-19610 > DSM-19610 > JALSRI01. The sequence goes on from JALSRI010000214.1 coordinate 22,265, forward strand.
GAGGCGGAGCGCTACCTCGCGCGACTGATCGAGCAGACCCGGCAAGCACAGATCTACGGCGTCAGGCCGAGACGGCCTTTCGAACAGGCTGCTGCCAAATTCGTGCTGGAGAATCAGCACAAACGCAGCATTTCCAGTGACATTGGGCGATTGAAGCTCCTGATGCCCTGGATCGGCAGCATCCCCCTTGATCAGATCCATATCGGGACCCTGCAGCCAGGGATCGAAAACAGGCGCAAGGCAGGCGCCGCCGTGGGTACGATCAACCACGGGCTGAAGGTTGTGCGCCGAATTCTGAATCTCGCCGCGACCGAGTGGATCGACGAATTCGGCCTGACCTGGTTGCATGCGGCTCCGAAGATCAAGCTGCTGCCCGACACCAACAAGCGGCAACCTCACCCGCTGAGTTGGGAGGAGCAGGACCGGTTGTTCCAGGAGCTGCCGGCACACCTGGCCAAGATGGCGCTGTTTGCGGTCAACACCGGTTGCCGCGACGGTGAGATCTGCAACCTTCGTTGGGAGTGAGAAGTGGCGGTACCGGCCCTGGATACATCGGTATTCATCGTGCCAGGGCAGTACGTCAAGAACGGAGACGACCGGCTCATCGTGTTGAACCGGATTGCCTTGTCGGTGGTGAACGAGCGGCGAGGGAAACACCCGACGCACGTGTTCTCCTTCCAAGGCAAGCCGACCTCACGGATGCTCAACGGCGCGTGGTTGCGCGCCCGCAAGCGGGCCGGTCTGCCGGGCGTGCGGGTCCACGACCTCAAGCACACCTTCGGCCGGCGGTTGCGGGCCGCGGGGGTGAGCTTCGAGGATCGTCAGGATCTGCTCGGACACCGGTCGGGACGGATCACGACACATTATTCCGCCGCCGAGCTGTCGCGGCTCATCGAGGCGGCGAATACGGTGTGTGACCGGGGAGAAGGAAGGCCCGAATTGGTGATGCTGCGACGACTCAGCGTGAGTTGAGGTCCCGCAAAATTCACGCGCGACGTTTTTGCTGCACCACCAGAGTCACTGTAAGTGATTGAAATAATTGGTGGCCAGGGACAGAATCGAACTGCCGACACGGGGATTTTCAGTCCCCTGCTCTACCAACTGAGCTACCTGGCCGCGGGAGGGAAGGCGCATTAAACCGGAGCGTGGGGCCGGAGTCAAGAACTTGGCGGAATTTCCTTTACTGTTCGGGCCTTAGCCGTACTGGCGCCGGTAGTAGTCGCGGTATTCGCCGCTGCGGATGCGGTCGCACCAGTCGCGGTGGTCGAGGTACCAGCGCAGGGTGGCTTCCAGGCCGGTCTCGAAGTCGTGGGCCGGGGTCCAGCCCAGGTCGCGCTGGATCTTGCCGGAATCGATGGCGTAGCGGCGGTCGTGGCCGGGGCGGTCCTTCACGAAGGTGATCAGTTCGCGGTAGGGCCGCTCACCGGGCGCCAGTTCGTCCAGGCGGTCGCAGATGCGTTGCACGATGTCGATGTTGGTCCATTCGTTGTGGCCGCCGATGTTGTAGACCTCGCCGGGCGCGCCCTGCTCCAGCACGGTGTCGATGCCGCGGCAGTGGTCTTCCACGTACAGCCAGTCGCGGATGTTCCTGCCGTCGCCGTACACCGGCAGCGGCTTGCCTTCCAGGGCGTTGAGGATGACCAGCGGGATGAGTTTCTCCGGGAACTGCCAGGGGCCGTAGTTATTGGAGCAGTTGGTGGTCAGCACCGGCAGGCCGTAGGTCTCGTGATAGGCGCGCACCAGGTGGTCGGAGGCCGCCTTGGAGGCCGAGTAGGGGCTGTTGGGCCGGTAGGGGTGGGTCTCGGTGAAGGCCGGTTCGTCCGGACCCAGGCTGCCGTAGACCTCGTCGGTGGACACGTGCAGGAAGCGCCGCTCGGGGTTGGCGCCCCACAGCTTGCGCGCCGTGTCCAGCAGGGCGAAGGTGCCCTCCACGTTGGTGCGGATGAAGGCGTCCGGGCCGGTGATGGAGCGGTCGACGTGTGACTCGGCGGCGAAATGCACCACCTGCTCCACCTGTTCGTCGAGGAACAGGCGCTCCAGCAATTCCCGGTCGCAGATGTCGCCATGCACGAAGCGGTAGTCGGGGCTGGCCTCGATATCGGCCAGGCTCTCCAGGTTGCCGGCGTAGGTCAGGGCGTCGAGGTTGACCAGGCGCTCGCCGGGGTGCTGCGCCAGCCAGTGGCGCACGAAGTTGCTGCCGATGAACCCGGCGCCGCCGGTGACCAGGATGCTGCTCATGATTTCAGTTCTCTCAGCATGGCGCGCAGGCTGGCACGCCAGTGCGGTATGGGGTGTTCCAGCAGGGGCCGGATCCTGGCCTTGTCCAGCACCGACCAGGCCGGGCGCGTGGCCGGGGTCGGGTAGTCGTCGGTGGCGATGGGCGTCACCTGCCGCGTCTTCAGATCATAACCGAGCGCGCGCGCCTCTTCGACGATGGCGCAGGCGAAATCGTACCAGGAGGCCACGCCCTCGTCGGTGAAGTGGAAGGTGCCGGTTTCTTCCAGATCCAGCAGCCGCAGCAGGGCGGCGGCGATGTCGCGGGTCCAGGCCGGCGTGCCCACCTGGTCGGCGACCACGCGCAACTCCTCACGCTCGCCGGCCAGGCGCAGCATGGTCTTGACGAAGTTGGCGCCGTGCGCGCCGTACACCCAGGCGGTGCGCAGTACCAGCGCGTCGGGCATTTCCTCGCGCACGGCCGCCTCGCCCTCCCACTTGCTGCGGCCGTACACGCCCAGCGGGTTGGCGGCGTCGCCTTCGCGGTAGGGCCGGCATTGCTCGCCGCCGAAGATGAAGTCGGTGGAGATATGCGCCAGCCGGGCGCCGGCCGCGCGGGCGGCGCGCGCCACCTCACGGGCGCCGTCTCGGTTGATGCGGTACGCCTTGTCTTCTTCTTCCTCGGCCTTGTCGACCTGGGTGTAGGCGGCGCAGTTGATCACCCAGTCGGGCCGGTGGCGGTCGATCTGCGCGGCGATGCTGTCGGGGCGCAGGAAGTCCAGTTCCGCCAGGTCCGGCGCGACGGCCAGGTCGGCGCGCTCGCGCAGCATCAGCACCAGCTCGGTGCCGAGCTGACCATCGCCGCCGGTGACCAGCACCTTCACCGGCCCGTCTCCTGATAGCGGGGCAGGTGTTCGTCCATGTCGGCCAGCGACCGGTTGGCGCGGTCCTTGTCGGACAGAATGTAGGGACCGCCGGGCCAGTCGATGCCGATGGCGGGGTCGTCCCAGGCGATGCCGTACTCGTCGCCGGGGTTGTAGTAGTCGGTGCACTTGTAGAGGAAGTCGGCGCGCTCGCTCAGCACACAGAAGCCGTGGGCGAAGCCGGGGGGCACATACAGCATGCGGAAGTTCTCTTCCGAGAGGATCTCACCGGTCCACTGGCCGAAGCTCGGCGAGCCGCGGCGGATATCCACGGCCACGTCGAACACCGCGCCGGCCACCACCCGCACCAGCTTGCCCTGCGGCTGTTCGAGCTGGTAGTGCAGACCGCGCAGCACGCCGGCGCCGGAGCGCGAGTGGTTGTCCTGTACGAAGTCGACGTCCAGCCCGGCCGCGGCGAAACGCCGGCGGTGCCAGGATTCCATGAAGAAGCCGCGCGCGTCGCCGAACACGTCGGGTTCGATCAGCAGCACCTCGGGCAGGCGCGTGGGCGTGATCTTCACTGGCACTCCGGATCGAGCAGGCGCAGCAGGTAGTCGCCGTAGTCGTTCTTCGACAGCGGGGCGGCCAGCTCGCGCAACTGCTGGTCGTCGATGTAGCCCATGCGCCAGGCGATCTCCTCCACGCAGGAGATCTTGAGGCCCTGGCGCTGTTCGATGGTCTCGATGTAGCTGGCCGCCTGCAACAGCGAGCTGTGGGTGCCGGTGTCCAGCCAGGCGGTGCCGCGGCCCAGCAGTTCCAGGTTGAGCTGGCCGCGCTCCAGGTACTGGCGGTTGAGGTCGGTGATCTCCAGTTCGCCGCGCGCCGAGGGCGTGAGCCTGGAGGCCAGGTCGACCACCTGGTCGTCGTAGAAGTACAGGCCGGTGACGGCATAGCAGGACTTCGGCTGCGCCGGCTTCTCCTCCAGGCCCAGCACCCGGCCCTGCTCGTCGAACTCCACCACGCCGTAGCGCTCCGGGTCGCGCACCCGGTAGCCGAAGATGGTGGCGCCCTGTTCCAGGGCGGCGGCGCGCGCCAGGCTCTCGCCCAGGCCGTGGCCGTAGAAGATGTTGTCGCCGAGGATGAGGCTGCACGGCTCGCCGTCGATGAAGGACTCGCCGATCAGGAAGGCCTGCGCCAGCCCGCCCGGCGTCGGCTGCTCGGCGTAGTAGAGGTCGATGCCGAACTGGCTGCCGTCGCCCAGCAGGCGCCGGAACAGCGGCAGGTCCTGGGGCGTGGAGATGATCAGGATCTCGCGGATGCCCGCCAGCATGAGGATGGACAGCGGGTAGTAGATCATGGGCTTGTCGTAGACCGGCATGAGCTGCTTGCTCACGACGCGGGTCAGGGGGTACAGGCGGGTGCCCGAGCCCCCGGCCAGGATGATGCCTTTCATATGGTGGTCTTTTTCCGGCAGTCTGGTCCGGCGCATTGTACCTCATCGGCGGCCAATGGCGAGGAAACCGTAGGGTTTTCGGGCCTTGCCCCGGGGCCGGTGACCGGGTTAGGGTGCAGGCAACTCCCCGACCGGAAACGCCATGTCACGCGCAAACGCCCTCCCCGCCAGCTACCGGCTGGTCGAGACCCGCCTGCAGGAAAAGCTCGCCAGCGGCGCCACCCGCTGCAACCTGTGCCTGTGGCGCTGCAAGCTCACACACGGCCAACGCGGCTTCTGCCAGGCCCACGTCAACCGCCACGGCACCCTGTACAACCTGTCCTGGGGCATCCTGTCGGCCATCGACGTCGGTCCCGTCGAGGGCAAGCCGGTCAGGCACTACCGCCCCGGCTCCCGGGTCATGTCGGTGGGCAGCTACGGCTGCAACTTCCGCTGCGGCGGCTGCCACAACCTGGATATCTCCTGGGGCGTGACGGCGCTGGACGAGCTGGCGCGCGGCGAGTCCACCGCCGCCTGGGTGAGGCCGGACGAACTGGTCGCGGCGGCCCGCCGCCACGGCGCCGACGGCATCGCCTTCACCTACTCGGAGCCGGCCGTGTGGCTGGAATACGTGCTGGACGTGGCCGAAGCGGCGCATGCCGCCGGCCTGTACACGGTGTACGTCTCCAACAGCTTCGTCACCGACGAGGCACTGGCGCTGCTGGCGCCGGTCATGGACGTGCTGTGCTCCGACATCAAAAGCCTGCGCGACGACTTCTACCACGACATCTGCCCGGTGGCCTCGGTGGAGCAGGTGCTGGGCTCGATCGAGAAGGCGCAGCGGCTCGGCATCCATGTCGAGACCCGCACCAACATCATCCCGGGAAAGAACGACGACCCGGACGAGCTGCGCCGGATCGCCGAATGGATACGCGACCACCTCGGCGCCGACAGCCCCTGGCATATCACCCGCTTCTTCCCGGCCTACAAGCTCAGCCACATCGAGCCGACGCCTTCGGACATCATGTGGACGGCGCACGACGCGGCGCGGGAGGCGGGGCTTTCGAATGTCTACGTCTATGACGACAAGGGCTGTGACTGCGCCACCGACAACCGGCCGGTGGAAGACTGGCTGTCGAAGGATGCGGCGGAGCTGCGGGCGGTGAAGAAGTGTTCGGCGTCGTGCTGCGGGGAGGAAGGGGTGTTGTTGAAGAAATACGAGTGAGGGAGCCCTCATCCTGACGGCGGCACGTACCCTTCCGGCATCTCCGCCCCTTCGCCGAAGAAGAATTTCTCCATCTGCTCTTCCAGGAACTTGCGCGCCCTGGGGTCGATGGGGCTCAGGCGGTTCTCGTTGATGAGCATGGTCTGGTGCTGCAGCCACATCTGCCAGGCTTCCTTTGACACGTTGTCGAAAATCCGCTGACCCAGTTCGCCCGGGTAGGGCGGCCGGTCGAGCCCCTCGGCCTCACGGCCCAGCTTGATACATTTCACCATTCGAGTCATTGCATTTCCCCGGTGTGTTCGAGTGAGTCCAGCAGCCTGCGGACCGGTGCCGCCAATCCCAGCGACTGCGGCTGGCGGCTGTTATACCAGACGCACCCCTCCCCTTCCATCACAGAGAACGCCGGGTTTTCCAGCCTCACCAGCCGGGGACGGATGTCGAGCCGGAAATGACTGAAGGTGTGGCGCAGCGCGGGCAGCTCCCGCGCCTCGACCGCCCGACCGGTGAAACGGCCGCACCAGTCCAGCAAGGCATCCGGGCCGTCGAACTCCGGCAGGCTCCAGAGCCCGCCCCAGACGCCGCTCGGCGGCCGCTGCTGGAGCCAGACCTCACCCTCCCCGTTGACCAGCAGCAGCATGTACACCTCGCGCACCGGCAGCGCCCGCTTCGGTCGCGGCGCCGGGTAGGCCTGCGGCCGGCCCTGCGCCAGCGCCGCGCAGTCGGCATTCAGCGGGCAGGCGTCACAGTCGGGTGTTCCACGCGTGCACAGGGTGGCGCCCAGGTCCATCATGGCCTGGGTGTAGTCGGCGACCCGTTCCCGGGGGGTGTGTCGCTCGGCCAGCGCCCACAGCCGCTTCAGCACCGCCGTCCGCCCGGGCCAGCCCTCGACGGCGTGGAAGCGCGCCAGCACGCGCTTGACGTTGCCGTCGAGTATGGGGTGGCGCTGGCCGCAGGCCAGCGACAGGATGGCACCGGCGGTCGACCGGCCGATGCCGGGCAGCGCCACCAGGGCGTCGATGTCCTGCGGAAAGTGCCCGCCATGCGCCGCGCACAGGCGCACGGCGGCCGCGTGCAGGTTGCGCGCCCGCGCGTAGTAGCCCAGCCCGGACCACAGGTGCAGCACCTCGTCCAGCGGCGCGGCCGCCAGCGCCTGCACGTCGGGGAAGCGCTGCAGGAAGCGCTGGTAGTAGGAAACGACCGTCTCCACCCGGGTCTGCTGCAGCATGATCTCGGAAACCCAGACGCGGTAGGGCGTCGGGTCTGCCTGCCAGGGCAGGTCGTGGCGGCCGTGGCGGTCGTACCAGGCCAGGACGCGGGTGGCGAAGGTCGAGGGATGATGCGGCATGGGTCGCCTGGTGGGGTTCGCCTTGCTCACCCCACCCTGCGGCGGATGTACCATCGGCGGCGCGCAGCTGGAGACGTCGCCGGCTCAGGCACCGTAGTAGTCCCGGTACCAGGCCACGAAGTTGGCCACGCCCTCTTCCACCGGCGTGTCCGGCTGGTAGCCCGTGTCGCGCGCCAGGTCCTGCACGTCGGCCCAGGTGGCGGGCACGTCGCCGGGCTGCATGGGCAGCAGGTTCTTGCGCGCCTCGCGGCCCAGGCAACCTTCCAGCGTCTCGATGAAATGCATCAGTTCCACCGGCGTGCCGTTGCCGATGTTGTACAGGCGGTAGGGCGCCGTGCTGCTGGCGGGGTCCGGGCGGTCGCTGTCCCATTGCGGGTTCGGCTGCGGCACCCGGTCCAGCACCCGCACCACGCCTTCCACGATGTCGTCGATGTAGGTGAAGTCGCGGCGATGCTTTCCGTGATGGTAGACGTCGATGGGTTCGCCGGCCAGGATGGCGCGGGCAAACCGGATCGGCGCCATGTCGGGCCGCCCCCAGGGGCCGTAGACGGTGAAGAACCGCAGCCCGGTCACCGGCAACCCGTACAGGTGACTGTAGGTGTGGGCCATCAGCTCGTTGGCCTTCTTGCTCGCCGCGTACAGGCTGTAGGGGTGGTCGACGTTGTCATGCACCGAGTAGGGCATGGAGGTGTTGGCGCCATACACCGAACTGCTGGAGGCGAACACCAGATGGCGCACCCCCTGGTGGCGGCACCCCTCCAGCACGTTGGCGAAGCCGACCAGGTTGCTGTCCACGTAGGAGGCGGGATTCTCCAGCGAATAGCGCACGCCGGGCTGGGCGGCCAGGTTGACCACGGCCTCCGGCCGGTGGCGCCGGAAGACCGCCTCCATGCCGGCGCGATCGGCCAGGTCGGCGCGCACGTCGGTGAAGGCGGCGTGATCGAGGGTGCGCGCCAGGCGCGCGCGCTTCAGGCCGACATCGTAGTAGTCGTTGAGATTGTCGACCCCGACGACCTCGTCGCCGCGTTCCAGCAGGCGCAGCGCCAGCGCCGAGCCGATGAATCCGGCAGCGCCGGTAATCAATACCTTCATAGCCGCCCGTCCACCTCGTCCCTGGAGAACAGGTATTTGACGTCGAACAGCACGTGTTTCGGCTTGCCCAGCGCGCGCACGCCGGCAGCGCCCAGTTTGCGGAAGTCGTCGTGCGCCACCGCCAGGATGAGGGCGTCGTAGCGGCCGGCTTCGGGGCTGTCCAGGAGTTCCACGCCGTATTCCTCGCGCGCCTCGTCGCGGTTCACGCGCGGATCCCAGATGTCCACCTCGGCATGGTACTCGGTCAGGCGCTCCAGGATGTCCACCACGCGGGTGTTGCGCAGGTCGGGGCAGTTCTCCTTGAAGCTGAAACCGAGTATCAGCACCCGGCCGCCCACCATGGAGATGCCGTTTCTCGCCATCAGGCGGATGACCCGGTCGGCCACGTACTCGCCCATGTTGTCGTTCAGGATGCGCGAGGCCGGGATGATGGCGGGCTGGTAGCCCATCTCTTGGGCCTTGTGGGTGAGGTAGTAGGGATCGACGCCGATACAGTGCCCGCCCACCAGGCCGGGACGGAAGGGCAGGAAGTTCCACTTGGTGCCGGCGGCTTCCAGTACTTCCTGGGTGTCGATGCCGATGCGCTCGAAGATCAGCGCCAGTTCGTTGACCAGACCGATGTTGACGTCGCGCTGGGTGTTCTCGATGACCTTGGAGGCCTCGGCCACCTTGATGCTGCTGGCCTTGTGGGTGCCTGCCTCGATGATGCTGGCATAGAGCGCGTCGACCAGGTCGGCGACCTCGGGCGTCGAGCCCGAGGTGACTTTCAGGATGTTGGTGACGCGGTGTGCCTTGTCGCCCGGGTTGATGCGCTCGGGGCTGTAGCCGGCGTAGAAATCCTCGTTGAAGCGCAGGCCGGACACCCGCTCCAGCACCGGGATGCAGATCTCCTCGGTCGCGCCCGGGTAGACGGTGGACTCGTAGATCACCACGTCACCCTTCGACAGCACCTTGCCGACCGCCGCGCTGGCGCTCTCCAGCGGCGACAGGTCCGGGCGCTTGTGCTCGTCGATGGGCGTCGGTACGGTGACGATGTAGACATTGCAGTCCGCGACGTCCTCGAGCCTGTCGGTGAAGCCCAGGCGCCCGGCCTGCGCCAGCAGCTCCGGCTCGACTTCCTCGGTCGAGTCCCGGCCACCCTTCAGTTCCGCGATGCGCGCGCTGTTGATGTCGAAGCCGACGGTGTCGTACTTCTTGCCGAACTCCACCGCCAGCGGCAGCCCGACGTACCCCAGACCGATGACACCGATCCGGGCCTGCTCTACAGAAAACATACACCTGCCCTTTTTTCAGTCGTGATCGTCCACCCGCCCGATACGCTCCAGGTTGGCCACCGTCTCCAAGGTCTCCAGGCGCAGCTTGCGCTTGATCAGCCAGGGGCCGATGATCGGCGGGATCCAGAAATCCGGCTCCACCTCCGAGCGGATCAGCACCCGCGTGCCGCCGCCTTCACGCCACAGGTCGACGTGGGCGTAGCCGTGGCGGAAGTCACTCTGCGACGGCACCACCGTGGCGGTGATGGATCCATCGGCCGCCTCGATCACATCCTGTACCTGGTGGATGCGCTTGCAGAAGATGAATACACAGGCCAGGGTCACGGTGCGCACCCGGTAGTCGCCGGGGGCGCGGGTCAGCAGCACCCGGCTCTCTTCGATGGCCTCGTTGACCCGCCCGAGGTGGTCGTAGTCGGTCAGCAGCGCGCGGACGCGCTCCGCCGGCACCCCGACCAGGGCGTCGACCTCGACGAAATAGGTGCCGGACTGGTGGGTGGCCACGGCCGTGAACACCTGGCCGGCGCTGACCAGCGACGCCTGCCACAGGAGCGCCGCCAGCACCAGCCGCCTCATCGCTTGAACAGGCCCTTGAGCGTATCCTGCAGGCCCGGTTCGAGTTTTTCCAGTTTCTTCTCGAGCTTCTTCTTCAATTTCTTCTTCGCCTTCTTCTTTACCGCCTTCTTCAGCACCTTGTCCAGGCGCACCTTGTAATCGGGCCGGGTAAAGCTGCCGCCAATCTCCACCGGGATCTCGACACCCTCGAGGTCCTTGTCCATCGCGCCCTGGCCCTCCAGCGAACCGATGACCCGGACCTTGAGCAGATAGTCGATGCGCTCGCGCGGCAGATCGACCCGGCCTTCGCCCCGGACGCGCAGCAGCGGGCTCCTGGCCAGCAGATCGCGGTTGTCGATGATGCCGTCGGTGACCGTCGCCGTGCCCTTGAGTTCGGTGAAATCGGTCTGCTTCGGCCCGGTTTCGGCCGGCGCCGGCTCACCCTTGATGAGCGCACGCGCCTCGCGGATCAGGGCGGGCAGATCGATGCCCTTGATGGCGCCGTCGGTGAAGGCGAACGCCAGGGTGCCGTTCAGCGTGCGGGTCATGGCCTCGGGCGTGTCGCCGCGCATGTCCAGCTTCGATTCGAGTTCGGCATTGCCCGACAGCCTGTCGTCGCCGGTCAGGTCCTTGAGCAGCGGCCCGATCCGGACGCCGGACAGGGATTCGTTCATGGACAACTTCGGCTGGCGGCCGCGCACGTCCAACTGCATATCGCCCGCATAGCGGCCCTGGTAGAGCTTCGCCGACGCCGGCGCCAGCCGGATGAGACCGTGCTTCGCCTTCAGCTTCAGTTCGATATCGCTGCTGTGCAGCTTGAAGGCCTTGAGCCGGCCGATCCGGAGGCTGCCATCCAGATCCAGGTCACGCAGCATCCCCACCGGGATGGCGCCGGCGCCGGCGGCCGAGGCGGCGGCCGAGGCGGCGCCCGGGCTGGCCGGCTGCGGCGCCGGCGCCGGTGCCGGCAGGTAACGGTCCAGGTCGAACGTGTCGAGCGCCAGATCGAAGCGGATGGCGGGCCGGGCGAAGCCGTTCACGGCGGCCTTCCCCTTCAGCGTCGAGTCGTCCAGCCGCGCCACCAGGGACGACAGGGTGGCTGTCTCGGCGGCCAGGTCCAGGGCGGCATCCAGCGTCAGGCCGGCCTGCATCCGGCCGCCGGGCACGCCTTCCCCACCCAGGTCGATGTCGACGCGCGTGCCGCGCAGTTCCACCTGCTGCATCGATTCCGACACCAGCGCCCGCGTCTTCATGCGGATGTCTCCCGCCAGCGGCGGCTCCTCGCTCTCCAGCCCGACGGTCAGCTTCACATCGACCGGACGGCCCGGCTCGATGGCGCCGGTCTCCAGCGACACCGGCGCAATGGTGTAGCGGGCGCCGCTCTGGCGGTCGTCCCAGGTCAGGCTGGCGTCGACGATGCGGATGCCACCCAGCGCGA
>JALSRI010000215.1 GCA_026984835.1 Thiohalobacter sp.
CGGTAATCGAGATGCTCACGCACCCGGGCCGGCGTCCCGCCGTTGCCGCGGCGCGTGAACGGCAGCTGGAGCGCTTCGACCGACGCCAGGCGGCGCGCCCAGAATGCTTCGCGCCGGCAGGCAGACCGGTCGAGGTTCGATATCGCTTCCCGATCGTCGGGGGACAGCTGCGGCAGGACGTCGCCCACGGCGAGGCCGGCGCGCGCAAGCAGTTCGGTCGCGCTGATCCGCGCGCCGCCGAGATCGGCGATATCCGTCAGGCTGACGTCGAGGCTGGCGGTCGCCACGGTGAGGAAATCCCCGGCCGCCAGGATCGTGCCGGCGGGGGCGCCGCCGCGCTGCTCCAGTACTTCCAGTCCCCGCACGACGTAGGCGGCGTCGGCCGTCAGCAGCTTCGGCAGTCCCAGTGGGTTGCGATAGGGTCCGTAGTCGAGGCCGCGCACCAGTGCGTCGATGTCTTCGGCAGGCTGGCTCCAGTCGAGGGTGCAGGCACCCTCCGGGCGCTGGCACCTGGCGAAATAGCGCTGGACCTGCAGGTCCTGTGCCTGCGGCTGGTTGCGGCCGGCAGCCAGTTCGTCGACCAGTTCGGCGAAACACTCGATGGCGGCATCGTAGCATTTGGCATTGAGCGTGAAGGCCGTCTCGTCCGGGGCGATGGGGAAACGTTTCTGCTTGAGGATGTCACCCTGGTCGAGCGCGGCGGTCATGGTGTGCCAGCTGATGCCGTGTTCCGTCTCGTGGTTGAGCAGCGCCCAGGTGGGAACGTTCAGCCCGGCATACTCGGGCAGCGGGCCATCGTGGAAATTGATGGCGGCCCGGCGCGGCAGGGCCAGGACGGGCTCGGGGACGACGGTGAAGTTTGCGATGCTGAACAGGTAGTCGAACGGCACGTCGACGGGCAGGGCATCGGCCCGTCCGGCATACAGCGGCAAGCCCTGTTCCTCCGCCCAGCGACGCACCGCGGCATCGTCGCTGGCGACACCGCGTATGCGGTGGCCCCGGTCCAGCAGCAGCTGGGCGCAGTGGATCAGCAGTGACTGGCCGCCAAGGAGACAGCAACTGAAATCCGTTTCTCCCTCTGTCATGTTGTTATTATCCGGTCAACCTTCATTGGTCTGCCCCGTGTGTTCAGGCTCATCGTAAAACTGGCCGACAACCTGTGTACATTATACGAGAAAACACCCTGTTATCGAGCTGTGGGTTGGGCGCAGGGTGGCAGTTTCCCCGGAAATCCACCGGCCTGGCCGGGATTTCAGGCAGCCTGGCCATTTCTGCGTATAATGAGGGCCGGGCAGGCAGGCGCCTTCCCTTCCTGATAATAGTAGATTCAACAGGATAGTCGTAATCTCTCATGCAAGAACTCACTGATGGGCCGATCGCGGCCGTGGATCCGGGCACATCGGTCGCCGAACTCAGGGAAGCCCTGGCGCGGGCGCGCCGGCAGTTGCACGACCTGGGCGAGGGCGGCCAGCCCGTGCAGACGGCGCGGCTGCTGCTCGATGTGGCCGAACCGCTGCTCGGTCTGGGGCAGCGCGAGGAAGCCTGGCAGCATGCCCGTGAAGCCTTTTCCGTGTTCGTCGACTACGAGCAATGGCAGG
>JALSRI010000216.1 GCA_026984835.1 Thiohalobacter sp.
CGCAGGTTGGCGGCCAGCCGCACGACCTCGTCGTCGCTCAGTGACTTGAGGTCCTCCTTGCGGCTGCTGGCGTTGTAGATCTGGTCCAGGTACTTGCGGATCTCCTGGGCCTTGACGTGCTCGTCCAGCATCTGGCCGATCCTCACGCCCAGGCCGTGCGCGGCCCAGCCCAGGTGCGTCTCCAGCACCTGGCCAACATTCATGCGCGAGGGAACGCCGAGTGGGTTGAGCACGATGTCGACCGGCGTGCCGTTCTCGTCGTAGGGCATGTCCTCGACCGGCACGATCATGGAAATGACGCCCTTGTTGCCGTGGCGGCCGGCCATCTTGTCACCCGGCTGGATGCGGCGCTTGACGGCCAGGTACACCTTGACCATCTTCAGCACGCCCGGCGCCAGGTCGTCGCCGGCGGTCAGCTTGGCGCGCTTCTCCTCCAGGCGCTGCTCGAAGTCCTTGCGCAGGGCGTCGAGCTGGGCGGAGGCCTGTTCGAGCTGCTGGTTGGCCTCCTCGTTGCGCAGGCGGATCTCGAACCACTTGGCCGGACCGATCTCGTCCAGGTAGCCCTTGGTGATCTTGGCGCCGGCCTTGAGCTTGTTGGGCCCGCCCTCGGCGGTCTTGCCCGTGAGCAGCTTTTCGACGCGCTGGAAGATGTCCTGCTCCATGATGCGAAGCTGGTCGTTCAGGTCCTTCTTGACGCCGGCGATCTGGTCTTCCTCGATCTGCAGGGCGCGGGCATCCTTCTCGACGCCGTCGCGGGTGAACACCTGCACGTCGATGACGGTGCCGTCCATGCCGGAGGGCACGCGCAGCGAGGTGTCCTTCACGTCCGAGGCCTTCTCACCGAAAATGGCGCGCAGCAGTTTTTCTTCCGGGGTGAGCTGGGTCTCGCCCTTGGGCGTGACCTTGCCGACCAGGATATCGCCCGGCTTGACCTCGGCGCCGATGTAGACGATGCCGGACTCGTCCAGCTTGGCCAGCGCGCCCTCGCCGACGTTGGGAATGTCGCCGGAGATCTCCTCCGGACCCAGCTTGGTGTCGCGCGCGACGCAGGTCAGCTCCTCGATATGGATGGTGGTGAAACGGTCTTCCTGCACCACCCGCTCGGAGATGAGGATGGAATCCTCGAAGTTGTAGCCGTTCCAGGGCATGAAGGCCACGCGCAGGTTCTGGCCCAGCGCCAGCTCGCCCATGTCGGTGGAGGGGCCGTCGGCCAGCACGTCGCCGCGCGCCACTTGGTCGCCCGGCGACACCAGCGGCCGCTGGTTGATGCAGGTGTTCTGGTTGGAGCGGGTGTACTTGGTCAGGTTGTAGATGTCCACGCCCGGTTCGCCGGCCACCGTCTCGTCGTCGCCGACGCGCACCACGATGCGGCCGGCATCGACCGAATCCACCACGCCGCCGCGGCGCGCCACCACGGTCACGCCGGAGTCGATGGCCACGGTGCGCTCCATGCCGGTGCCCACCAGCGGCTTCTCGGCGCGCAGCGTCGGCACCGCCTGGCGCTGCATGTTGGAACCCATCAACGCGCGGTTGGCATCGTCGTGCTCCAGGAAGGGAATCAGCGAGGCCGCCACCGACACGATCTGCTTGGGCGACACGTCCATGTAGTTGACGCGGTCGGGCGTCGACAGCGTGAACTCGTTCTGGTGCCGGCACGAGACCAGTTCATCGGTCAGGTTGCCCTTGCCGTCCAGGGTGGCGTTGGCCTGGGCGATGACGAACTCGCCCTCCTCGATGGCCGACAGGTAGTCCACCTGGTCGGTGACACGGCCGTTCTCGACCTTGCGGTAGGGCGTCTCCAGGAAGCCGTACTGGTTGGTGCGGGCGTACACGGCCAGCGAGTTGATGAGGCCGATGTTCGGACCTTCCGGCGTCTCGATGGGGCAGACGCGGCCGTAATGGGTCGGGTGCACGTCGCGCACCTCGAAGCCGGCGCGCTCGCGGGTCAGGCCACCGGGACCCAGCGCCGAGACGCGGCGCTTGTGGGTGACTTCCGACAGCGGGTTGTTCTGGTCCATGAACTGCGACAACTGGCTGGAGCCGAAGAACTCCTTGATGGCGGCCGCCACCGGCTTGGCGTTGATCAGCTCCTGCGGCATCAGGCTCTCGCTCTCGGCCACGCTGAGGCGCTCCTTGACGGCGCGCTCCACGCGCACCAGGCCGATGCGGAACACGTTTTCCGCCATCTCGCCGACGCAGCGGATACGGCGATTGCCCAGGTGGTCGATGTCGTCCACGAAGCCGTTGCCGTTGCGGATGTCGACCAGGGTCTTCATGACATCGATGATGTCCGAAGTATCGTCCAGCTCCTCGACCAGCTTCTTCGCCTCCTCGTCGCCGGCCTCGGCGCGCGTCTTGAAGTAGCAGCCGTCGTAGAGGATGCCGACGCCGGTATCGCTGTCGCGGCCGACGCGGCGGTTGAACTTCATGCGGCCGACCGCCGACAGGTCGTAGCGGTCGGAGGTGAAGAACAGGTTGTGGAACAGGTTCTGGGCCGCTTCCTTGGTGGGCGGCTCGCCCGGCCGCATCATGCGGTAGATCTCGACCTGCGCCTCGAGCTGGTTCTGGGTCGGGTCGATGCGCAGGGTGTCGGAGATGTAGGGGCCGCGATCCAGGTCGTTGGTGAAGAGGGTCTTGACCTCCTTGATGCCGGCCTCGCGGAACGCCTCCACCATCTCGGGCGTGATCTCGTCGTTGGCGTTGGCGATGACTTCGCCGGTGGTCTTGTCGACGACGCTGTGGGCCAGCACCTTGCCGACCACGTAGTCCTCCGGCACCACCAGCTGCTTGACGCCGGCCTTCTCCAGCTCGCGGATGTGGCGCGCGGTGATGCGGCGGCCTTCCTCGACGATGACCTTGCCCTTGACCTTGATGTCGAAGATGGCAGTCTCGCCCCGCAGGCGCTCGGGCACCAGGTCCAGCTTCACCTCCTCCTTGGTGAAATGGAAAGTGTTGGTGTCGAAGAACATGTCCAGGATCTGCTCGTTGTCGTAGCCCAGCGCGCGCAGCAGGACGGTGGCGGGCAGCTTGCGGCGCCGGTCGATGCGCACGAACAGCGCGTCCTTGGGGTCGAACTCGAAGTCCAGCCAGGAGCCGCGGTAGGGAATGACGCGGGCCGAGAACAGCAGCTTGCCCGAGGAATGGGTCTTGCCCTTGTCGTGGTCGAAGAACACGCCCGGCGAGCGGTGCAGCTGCGACACGATGACGCGCTCGGTGCCGTTGATGACGAAGGTGCCGTTCTCGGTCATGAGCGGCAGTTCGCCCATGTAGACTTCCTGTTCCTTGATGTCCTTGATGGACTGGCCGGCGCCGTCCTTGTCGTAGATGATCAGGCGCACCAGCGCGCGTAGCGGCGCCGCGTAGGTCAGGCCGCGCAACTGGCATTCCTTGACGTCGAACACCGGCGTGCCCAACCGGTAGTTGACGTAGTCCAGCGCCGCCGTGCCCGAATAGCTGGTAATCGGGAACACTGAGGAGAAGGCGGCGTGCAGACCCTTGTCCTCGCGCGCCTCCGGCTCACGATCGGCCTGCAGGAAATCGCGATACGAATCCAGCTGGGTGGCGAGCAGGTAGGGGACGTCGAGAACGCTGGGGCGCTTGCCGAAATCCTTACGGATGCGTTTCTTTTCAGTGAAACTGTATGCCATCAGTGTTCCTCTTCATACGAATACAGGACCTTGCGGGCCCTCGGGTTTTGCCATGCAGCAGAAGCGGGAAAAGGCCGGCAGCGGAAACCCGCTACCAGCCATCCCCTTTTCACAACAACCAGCCGTCGCTGTCTGTCGCGCGAATGAACTACCCTTGAGGGGCACTCGCGTTACTTGACCTCGACGCTGGCGCCGGCTTCTTCCAGCTGCTTCTTGATGTCTTCGGCTTCTTCCTTGGAGACGCCTTCCTTGATGGTGGAGGGCGCACCCTCGACCATTTCCTTGGCCTCCTTCAGGCCCAGGCCGGTCAGCGCGCGGACGACCTTGATCACGGCCACCTTGTTGGAGCCGAAGCTGGTCATCACGACATCGAACTCGGTCTTCTCTTCCGCCGCGGCGGCTTCACCACCGGCAGCTGCCGGCGCGGCGGCGACGGCCGCAGCCGCGGATACGCCGAACTTCTCTTCCATCGCGGAGATCAGGTCGACGACCTCCATCACGGTCATGTTGGAAATTGCTTCCAGAATCTCTTCCTGGGACGCTGCCATTTTGTTAACTCCTGTCTGTTCCGCCCGTCACGGGCGATGTTGATTTCAAAAGGTTCAGGCTGACTGTTTCTGGTCGCGCACGGCGGCCACGGTACGCACCAGCTTGCCGGGCACCTCGTTGAGGGTGCGGACGAGCTTCTCGACCGGGGCCTTCATGACGGCCATGAGCATGGCGAGCGCCTGCTCGCGGGTCGGCATGCTGGCCAGGCGATCCAGCTCGTTGGCGGCCAGCATCTGACCGCCGAACGACACCAGCTTCGGCACCAGCTTGTCGTGCTCTTTCGCGAAGTCCTTCACCAGGCGCGCGGCGGCTCCCGGCTCTTCCTTCGAAAAGGCCAGCAACAGCGGTCCGACGAAACCGTCCTGCATGCACTCGAAATCGGTGCCCTCGACGGCCCGGCGGGCCAGCGTATTCTTGACCACGCGAAGATACACGCCGCCGTCGCGCGCCCTGGCGCGCAACTCGGTCATCTCCTCGACGGTCAGGCCGCGGTATTCCGCCGCGACGGCGGAATACGCCTGGCTGGCCACTTCTGCCACTTCGGAAACAACAGCCTTCTTCTCTGCGAGAGTCAATGCCACTTGTTTACCTCCAGACGACGGGTATGGGCGCTACGCCCCGCCCGTCGGGTTGTGGAGTGCCCGTACCGCAAGCGGTGCGATGCGACTCCGGTTTCGGTGGCCCCGCCGGGGCGGGCCTCACCATCTGCGCAGGCGGTTTCCCATTAAGCCCCAAAGGGCGCCTGCGGTCTTTGACGGCCACCGAACCGGGGTCCGGGCAGCGTCAAAATCTGTTTCGGTGCGGTTCAGGCCCCCAGCGTTCCCTGGTCCACCGCCAGGCCGGGACCCATGGTCGTGGACACCGTCACCTTCTTCATGTAGACACCCTTGGACGAGGCCGGCTTGAGCTTGTTCAGGTCCGCCAGCAGCGCCTGCAGGTTCTCCTTCAACGCCTCCGGCTCGAAATCCACCTTGCCGATGGTGCAGTGGACGATACCGGCCTTGTCGGTGCGGTAGCGCACCTGGCCGGCCTTGGCGTTCTTGACCGCCGTGGCCACATCGGGCGTCACGGTGCCGACCTTGGGGTTCGGCATCAGGCCGCGCGGCCCCAGGATCTGGCCGAGCTGGCCGACCACGCGCATGGCGTCGGGGGTGGCGATGACGACGTCGAAATCCATGTTGCCTTTCTTGACCTCCTCGGCCAGATCGTCCATGCCGACGATGTCGGCACCGGCTTCCTTCGCCGCCTCGGCGTTGGCGCCCTGGGCGAACACCGCCACCCGCACCGTCTTGCCGGTGCCGTGCGGCAGCACGGTGGCGCTGCGCACCACCTGGTCCGACTTGCGCGGATCGACGCCGAGGTTGACAGCAACGTCGACCGATTCGCGGAACTTCACCGAGGACAGGTCCTTCAGCAGGCTGAACGCCTCGTCCACCGGGTACAGCCTGCCCGGCTCGACGCGCTCGCGGATTGTCTTGATTCGCTTGCTCAGCTTGGCCATGGCTTATTCCACCCCCTCTACGTCCAGCCCCATGCTGCGCGCGCTGCCGGCGATGGTGCGCACGGCGGCATCCATGTCGGCGGCGGTCAGGTCGGGCATCTTGGTCTTGGCGATCTCTTCCAGCTGCTCCCGGTTCACCTTGCCCACCTTTTTGGTGTTGGGTTCGCCGGAGCCCTTGGGGATGCCGGCCGCCTTTTTCAGCAGCACCGATGCCGGGGGCGTCTTGGTGATGAAGGTGAAGCTGCGATCGTTGTACACGGTGATGACCACCGGGATCGGCATGCCCTTTTCCAGGTTCTGCGTCTTGGCGTTGAAGGCCTTGCAGAATTCCATGATATTGACACCGTGCTGACCCAGCGCCGGACCGACCGGCGGACTGGGATTGGCGTCCTGCGCGGGCACCTGCAGCTTGATATAAGCTTCGATTTTCTTGGCCATGTTGACTCCTGTGGGTACAAGCGCCTTTCGGCTCCCCGTGTAAAAATTCTTTCGCCCCCTGTAGGAGCGGGCTTGCCCGCGATGGCGGCGCCGGCGGCCGCCGAGCCGTCAGACCCGGCTGCGCCGGGGATCGCGGGCAAGCCCGCTCCTACAGTATTTCGATACTATCCGCTCTGCCGATCAGCCCTTCTCGACCTGGCCGAAGTCCAGCTCGACCGGCGTGGAGCGTCCGAAGATCAGCACCGCGACGCGCAGCTTGCTCTTGTCGTAGTTGACCTCTTCCACCACGCCGTTGAAATCGTTGAACGGACCATCGATGACCCGCACCACCTCGCCCGGCTCGAACAGCACCTTGGGCCGCGGCTTCTCGGCGCCTTCCTCGACCCGGTGCAGGATGGCGTCGGCCTCCTTGTCGGAGATGGGCGCCGGCTTGTCGGAGGTGCCGCCGATGAAACCGAGCACCTTGGGCACGTCCTTCACCAGGTGCCAGGTGTCGTCGTCCATCTCCATCTGCACCAGCACGTAGCCGGGGAAGAACTTGCGCTCGCTGCGACGTTTCTGCCCCTCGCGCATCTCCACCACTTCTTCGGTGGGGACCAGGATCTCGCCGAACTTGTCCTGCATGCCGGCGCGCTCGATGCGCTCCTTGAGTGACTGCTTGACCCGGTTCTCGAACCCGGAATAGGCGTGCACCACGTACCACCGCTTCGCCACGTATCAGCCTCCCTGTCCCGTCAACAGACGGATCGCCCAGAACAGAAACATGTCCAGCAGCCACAGGATGAAGCCGGTCAGCACCACCAGGAACATGACAGCCAGCGTGGTCTGCACCGTCTCGGCGCGCGTCGGCCACACGACCTTGCGCACCTCGGTACGGGTATCCGCCAGGAATCCCCATATCGAACGGCCGACCCGCGTCTGCGACGCAATGGCGATCGAAACGCCTGCCGTGGCCAGCAGCCCCAGCACGCGCAACAGCAACGACTTGTCCTCGAACCAGTAAAAGGCCACGATCGCGCCGCCCAGCAGCAGCAATGCCGCTGCCAGCTTGACCGTATCCAGGCTCGATGCCTGTGCTTCTCCGTTCATACCTGCCTTGTCAAATGGCAGGCCAGGAGGGAATCGAACCCCCAACCTGCGGTTTTGGAGACCGCCGCTCTGCCAATTGAGCTACTGGCCTAAACTCGTGTCCGGCATTGCCGGATGGAAAACAACCTTCACCGCGAAGGGCGCGAAGGACGCGAAGGAAACATCTTAACAATGGATCCTTTGCGCTCTTTGCGCCTTTGCGTTGAGATCCCTCTGCGCCCTTACTCGATGATCTTGGACACCACGCCGGCGCCCACCGTACGGCCGCCCTCGCGCACCGCGAAGCGCAGACCCTCTTCCATCGCAATCGGCGCAATCAGCGACACCGTCATCTTCACGTTGTCGCCCGGCA
>JALSRI010000217.1 GCA_026984835.1 Thiohalobacter sp.
ACCACGATGGGGTACATGAACAGGCCTCCGGCCTGGAAGAACTCAACAACGCTCGAGTAGATGTCCATGGTGTGCTCCTGGTATCAGACCTACAGTGTGTCGGGACCCTTTCCCGTGCCTTTAGTCAATAGTGTGAACTGTGTCGAAATATTGCAGTTTGCGCCGGAAGACGTCCGGGTCTACCGGCCGCAGCGCCTCGTCGATGAGGCTGTTGACCGGCCGGTCGGGCGCCAGCGCCGCCTGCGGGTCCTTCCAGGGCACGATGAACAGCGCCTTGGGCAGTTCCCGGTTGCCGATCACGGCCATGCCGTCCAGGTCGAGCTGCTCGCCGGCCTGCACCACCCCGCTCAGCAGCAGCGTCAGCACGGCGGCCAGCGTCGCGCTCCTCATGGTGCGTTCCTCGCCTGGGCGCGGGCCGTGCGCCGCTCCAGGTCGAGCACCCAGCCGCTGACCTGCTTGTCGGGTTCGGCGTTCAGCTCCAGGTAGCGGCGGTAGTGATCCAGCGCCAGCGCCGGCTGCTGCAGGTAGAGGTCGTAGAGAATGCCGAGGTTGCGGTGTGCCAGGGCGTAGTCCGCGTTCAGTTCGAGCGCCTTTGCGTAGGCCTCCAGCGAGGCGTCGAAATGGCCCAGCTCGCGGTGCAGGATGCCGAGCTGGTGCCAGGCGGCGGCGCCGGCCGGGTTGAGTTCGACCGCCTTCTGCAGCGCTGCCAGCGCCGCCTCGGTCTGGCCGGTGCGCTGGAAGGCGATGCCGAGGTTGACCCAGGGGCCGGCCAGCTCCGGGTTGCGCTGGCTGAACTGCTGCAGCACCGGTATCGCGGCCGCATAGTCACCGCTCTGCATCAGCACCAGGGCATTGTCGTAGGCGCGCGGCAGCTTCCCGGGCGCGGGTTCCGCCGCCGGGGCCGGTGCGTTCACGGGCATCGCCCCGTCACCGCTCGCCGCGGGTCGCAGGGCGGTGCTGCTGCAGCCGCCCAGCAGCAGGGCCGCGCAGCCGGCGGCCAGGTATCTAGTCCAGTGTGGCAACAAAGTTCTCACCCTTTTCCTGTTTGGCATAGCGCACCGGCAGCAGCTCGGCGAGCTGTGCCATGCTCTTTCGCACCCAGCGGTCGTAGGTGCCGCCGGCGATGCGATGCGCATTGGTCTCGTGTATCTCGATGGCCTTCTCCTCGAAGGGGTAGGCCTGCTCTTCCAGCAGGATTTCGTACTGCTCGAGTTCCTCGGCGTTCAGGTTGCGCGGCCGTTCCGAATCCATCAGCGCCTTGCCGAAGTCGCGGTACAGCTCGCCGATGCGGAAGGTGGCCTGGGTCGTCACCCCGGCGATCTTGTAGGCGGCCGCCTGGGTGTAGCCCTCGATGGCCGCCTTCATGTATTTCTTCTTCAGCTTGAGGTTCTTCTTCAGCGGTTCGCGCAGTTTCACGCGCCGGTAGGCCGCCAGGTCCCGCTCCACCAGCGCCATGCGCGCATGGGCCGCCAGGAAGCGGGTGCGGTCGGAGCGCTGGGGGCCCGCTGCACGGTCGGCCGCGACGATCTGCTGCTGCCAGTAGCGGAGCTTGCCGCTGTCGCCGGCCTGCTCGTACAGGCGGGTCAGGTTCA
>JALSRI010000218.1 GCA_026984835.1 Thiohalobacter sp.
CCGAGGCCGGCCTGGTGGTCGAGACCGGCGCCGCGCGCGAAGTGCACCAGTTCGCGGTACTGGCCGGCTACGGCGCCGAGGCCATCAACCCCTACCTGGCCTTCGAGACCCTGGCCGCCATCAAGGATGACCTGCCGGAGAAACTCGACGAGAAGGAGATCAACAGGCGCTACATCAAGGCCATCGGCAAGGGGCTGCTCAAGGTCATGTCCAAGATGGGCATCTCCACCTACCAGTCCTACTGCGGCGCGCAGATCTTCGACGCCGTGGGCCTGAGCTCGGAATTCGTTGACAGGTACTTCACCGGCACGGCCACCACCATCGAGGGTGCCGGCCTCAGGGAGATCGCCGAGGAAGCGGTACGCTGGCACCGCGACGCCTGGGGCGACAACCCCATCTACGCCAACGCCCTGGACGTGGGCGGCGACTACGCCTGGCGGGTGCGCGGCGAGGACCACGTCTGGACGCCGGAGACCATCGCCAAGCTGCAGCACGCGACGCGCGCCAACGACGCCACCACCTTCGCCGAATTCACCCGGCTGGTGAACGAACAGAACGAGCGGCTGCTGACCCTGCGCGGCTTGTTCGAGCTCAAGCCCGCCGACGAGCCGGTGCCGCTGGACGAGGTCGAGCCGGCGAAGGAGATCGTCAAGCGCTTCGCCACCGGCGCCATGTCCTTCGGCTCGATTTCCTGGGAGGCGCACACCACCCTGGCCATCGCCATGAACCGCCTCGGCGGCAAGTCCAACACCGGCGAGGGCGGCGAGGAACGCTCGCGCTTCAAGCCCCTGGACAACGGCGATTCCATGCGCTCGGCCATCAAGCAGGTGGCCTCGGGCCGCTTCGGCGTCACCACCGAGTACCTGGTCAATGCCGACGACATCCAGATCAAGATGGCGCAGGGTGCCAAGCCCGGCGAGGGTGGCCAGCTGCCCGGCCACAAGGTCAACGACTGGATCGCGCGGGTGCGCCATTCCACGCCCGGCGTCGGCCTGATCTCGCCCCCGCCGCACCACGACATCTATTCCATCGAGGACCTGGCGCAGCTCATCCACGATCTCAAGAACGTCAACCCGAAGGCACGCATCAGCGTCAAGCTGGTGTCGGAGGTCGGCGTCGGCACGGTGGCCGCGGGCGTGTCCAAGGCGCACGCCGACCACGTCACCATCGCCGGCTACGACGGCGGCACCGGCGCATCGCCGCTCACCTCCATCAAGCACGCCGGCAGCCCCTGGGAGATCGGCCTGGCCGAGACCCACCAGACCCTGGTGCTGAACAAGCTGCGCGGCCGCATCGCCGTGCAGGTGGACGGCGGCATGCGCACCGGCCGCGACGTGGTCATCGGCGCGCTGCTGGGCGCCGACGAGTTCGGCTTCGCCACCGCGCCGTTGATCGTGGAAGGCTGCATCATGATGCGCAAGTGCCACTTGAACACCTGCCCGGTGGGCGTGGCGACCCAGGACGAGACCCTGCGCAAGCGCTTCATGGGCAAGCCGGAACACGTGGTCAACTACTTCTTCTTCGTGGCCGAGGAAATCCGCCAGCTCATGGCGCAGCTCGGCTTCCGCCGCTTCGACGACATGATCGGCCGCATGGACAGGCTCGACATGCGCCGCGCCATCGACCACTGGAAGGCCCACGGCCTCGACTACTCGCGCATCCTGCACATGCCCGACGTGCCGGACGCCGCCGTGTACAACTGTGAGGAACAGGACCACGGCCTGGAGCAGGCGCTCGACAACAAGCTCATCGAGCAGGCGAAACCGGCGCTGGAGCGTGGTGAAGCCGTGAAGATCGAGACGCCGGTGCAGAACACCAACCGCACCGTCGGCGCCATGCTGTCGGGCCGGGTGGCGGAGCGCTACGGCCACGAGGGCCTGCCCGACGACACCATCCACGTGAAGCTCAAGGGCGTGGCCGGGCAGAGCTTCGGCGCCTGGGTGGCGCACGGCGTGACCCTGGAGCTCGAGGGCGAAGGCAACGACTACGTCGGCAAGGGCCTGTGCGGCGGCCGCCTGGTCGTCTACCCGCCGGCCGACTGCCCCATCGTGGCCGAGGAGAACATCATCGTCGGCAACACGGTGCTGTACGGCGCCATCAGCGGCGAGTGCTTCTTCCGCGGCGTCGCCGGCGAACGCTTCGCGGTGCGCAACTCCGGTGCCAGCGCCGTCGTCGAGGGCGTCGGCGACCACGGCTGCGAATACATGACCGGCGGCGTGGTGGTGGTGCTCGGTGACACCGGCCGCAACTTCGCGGCCGGCATGTCCGGCGGCATCGCCTACGTGCTGGACGAGCGCGGCGACTTCGAATCGCGCTGCAACCTGGCCATGGTCGACCTGGAGCCCATCCCCGAAGAGGACGAGGCGCTGGAACGCCTGGAACACGAAGGCGGCGACCTGGAGACCCACGGCCTGGTCGATGTCAGCTCCGACATGACCCGCCACGACGCCCTGCGCCTGCGCCAGCTCATCCAGAAGCACGCACGCTACACCGGCAGCACCGTGGCGCGGAACATCCTCGACCACTGGGACGACTACCTGCCGAAGTTCGTCAAGGTCATGCCGGTCGACTACCGCCGCGCCCTGGAAGAAATGAAACAGGCCCAGGCCGCGGAACTGGCGGAAGCAGCGAGTGGCTGACAATACCCTGTAGGAGCGGCCTTGGCCGCGAACCGTCTTGCCACCGGGTTCGGTGCCCCCGTTCGCGGCCAAGGCCACTCCTGCAGGGAGGCATCTACAAGAGTTTTCAAGTACAGGTCAGATACAGCAATGGGCAAACCAACCGGCTTTCTTGAATATCCGCGCCGCGACCGCGGCTACAAACCCGTCGAGGAGCGCATCCACGAGTTCCGTGAGTTCGTCATTCCGCTGCCCGACGAGGAATTGCAGATCCAGGGTGCGCGCTGCATGGACTGCGGCATTCCGTTCTGCCACTACGGCTGCCCGGTCAACAACATCATTCCCGACTGGAACGACCTGGTCTACCGCGGCGACTGGGAAAAAGCCCTGCAGGTGCTGCATTCGACCAACAACTTCCCCGAGTTCACCGGCCGCATCTGCCCGGCGCCCTGCCAGGAATCCTGCACCCTGAACCTGCAGGACGAACCGGTCACCATCAAGACCATCGAGTGCGCCATCGTCGACAAGGGCTGGGAACAGGGCTGGATCGAACCGCGCCCGGCCGAACACAAGACCGGCAGAAAGGTGGCCGTGGTCGGGTCGGGTCCGGCCGGCATGGCCTGTGCCCAGCAACTGGCGCGGGCCGGCCACGACGTCACCCTGTTCGAGAAGAATGACCGCATCGGCGGCCTGCTGCGCTACGGCATCCCCGACTTCAAGATGGAGAAACACCACATCGACAAGCGCCTCGGCCAACTGGAGGCCGAGGGCGTGACCCTGCGTCCCAATGTCCACGTGGGCGTGGACCTGCCGGCAAGACAACTGCTGGACGAGTTCGATGCCGTGGCGCTCACCGGCGGCTCCGAGCAGCCGCGCGACCTGGACGTGCCGGGCCGCGAGCTGAAGGGCATCCACTTCGCCATGCAGTTCCTGCCCCAGCAGAACCGGCGCGTGGCCGGCGACCCGGTGCCCGAAGACCTGGCCATCACCGCCACGGGCAAGCACGTCATCGTCATCGGCGGCGGCGACACCGGTTCCGACTGCATCGGCACCTCCATCCGCCAGGGCTGCAAGTCCGTCACCCAGCTCGAGATCCTGCCGCGCCCGCCGGAGAAGGAGAACAAGGCACTGACCTGGCCCGACTGGCCCAACAAGCTGCGCACCTCCACCTCCCAGGAAGAAGGCGCGAAGCGGGAATGGTGCGTCGCCACCAAGGCCTTCCTGGGCGAGAACGGCCAGGTGAAGAAAATCCGCTGCGTCCGCGTCGAATGGAACAAGGGCGAGGACGGCGCCTGGCAGATGCAGGAGATCGAGGGCAGCGAGTTCGAACTGGAGGCCGACCTGGTGCTGCTGGCCATGGGCTTCGTCCACCCGGTTCACGAGGGGCTGCTGAACGACCTGGGCGTGGAATACGACCCGCGCGGCAACGTCAAGGGCGACACCGAGGGCGAGCACGCCTACCGCACCTCCATCGACAAGGTGTTCGCCGCCGGCGACATGCGCCGCGGCCAGTCGCTGGTGGTCTGGGCCATACGCGAAGGCCGCCAGTGCGCCCGCGCCATCGACGAATACCTGATGGGTTCGTCGGAACTGCCGCGTTGACCGGCAACCCATGGGGCCTGTTCTCACCACCGACGCCAGCCGCCGAAGCGTAGGGTGGGGTAAGCAAAGCGCACCCCACCGGAACGGTCCGGCGGCCATGCCCGCGAGGTCGCCCTGCGCTCATCGGGCCACCGGCCGAACGGAGCGACACCTCATGCCGGCACGACGCTGGCAAATGGTGGGACGCGCTTCACTCCATCCCACCCCGCGCGAATCTGCCGCGCCTTCCCGTCCGACCAGGGAAAGCGCTTTTGTTGTTACCTTGTGCGCCCTGGTGCGCCTTTGTGGTTGATACCCGATGACCAAACTCAAGAACGACCGCTTCCTGCGCGCCCTGCTGCGCCAGCCCGTGGATGTCACGCCGGTGTGGATGATGCGCCAGGCCGGGCGCTACCTGCCGGAGTACCGGGAGACGCGAAAAAAGGCCGGCAGCTTCATGCAGCTGTGCACCACTCCCGAGCTGGCCTGCGAGGTCACGCTGCAGCCGCTCAGGCGCTTTCCGCTCGACGCCGCCATCCTGTTCTCGGACATCCTCACCATTCCGGATGCCATGGGCCTGGGACTGTATTTCGCCGAAGGCGAAGGGCCGCGCTTCCGCTGCCCGGTGCGCAACGAGGACCGCATCGAGGCGCTGCCGGTCCCGGACCCGGAACAGGACCTGCGCTATGTCATGGACGCGGTGCGCCTCATCCGGCGCGAACTCGACGGCGCCGTGCCGCTGATCGGTTTCTCCGGCAGCCCCTGGACGCTGGCCACCTACATGGTGGAAGGCGGCTCCAGCAAGGACTTCCGCATCATCAAGGCCATGCTCTACGAGCGCCCCGGGCTGCTCGACCGGCTGCTGGACACCGTCGGCCAGGCCGTGACCCTCTACCTCAACGCCCAGATCGCCGCCGGCGCCCAGGCGGTCATGCTGTTCGACACCTGGGGCGGCGCGCTGACGCCGTCCGACTACTGCCGCTTCTCGCTCAAGCCCATGGAGCGCATCATCGCGGGCCTGAGCCGCGAGCACGAGGGCCGGCCGGTGCCGGTCATCCTGTTCACCAAGAACGGCGGCCAGTGGCTGGAGGCCATGACCGACACCGGCGCCGACGCCCTGGGCCTGGACTGGACCACGGATCTCGGCGATGCCCGCCGCCGGGTCGGCGACCAGGTCGCGCTGCAGGGCAACCTCGACCCCTCGGTGCTGTACGCCTCGCCGCCGGTGATCCGCGAACAGGTCGGCAAGGTGCTGGCCAGCTTCGGCAAGGGTGACGGCCACGTCTTCAACCTCGGCCACGGCATCCACCCCGAAGTCGATCCCGACCACGCCGGCGCCATGATCGAGGCGGTGCACGAGCTGAGTGCGGCTTACCACGGGTAGGGAAAAAACCCTTTAACCACGAAGGCGCACAAAGGCGCGCGAAGGGAAACCCTCGTCCTGGTATTTCAGGTGGGTGGCCTTGGTTGAGCGAGACGTACCAGGATGCGGAGGTTCTGTTAAGAGGTGGCCGCCGTACCGTTATGGTGGGGTGCGCTTTGCTTATCCCGCCCTACACGTTATTCACGGCGTGGCTTCCCGTAGAGTGGCGGTGAGCAAAGCGAACCCCACCGAACAAATGTTTTTTTCCTTCGCGCGCCTTTGTGCGCCTTGGTGGTTAAAAAAACCGTTTCACCCCACCTCGCTCAACAACGAGGCCATCATGCCCTGCGCCTGCGACAGGTAGCCGCCGCCGAACAGGTTGTAGTGGTTGAGGATGTGGTAGAGATTGTAGAGGGTCTTGCGCACGGCATAGCCCGCGTCCAGCGGCCAGGCGTCGCGGTAGGCGGCATGGAAATCGGCGCCGAAGCCGCCGAACAGTTCGGTCATGGCCAGGTCCGCCTCGCGGTCGCCGTAGTATACCGCCGGATCGAACAGGGCCGGCTCGCCGGCGCGGGTGAAAGCCCGGTTGCCCGACCAGAGGTCGCCGTGCAGCAGCGACGGCTCGGGGTCGTGACCTTCCAGCAGCGCCGGCAGGGCCTCCAGCAGCCGCTCGCCGGTGACGCGGGTTCGCGAGCCGGCGCCCTTGCGGGCGGCCAGGTCGAGCTGGAAACCGAGCCGGTGTTCGCGCCAGAAGGTCAGCCAGTCGTCCTCCTGCGCGTTGGGCTGGGGTGTGGAGCCGATGGTGTTGTCGCGCCGCCAGCCGAAGCGGTCGGCCGTGATGCGGTGCATGGCCGCCAGGCCCTCGCCCAGTTCGGCCGCCGAACCACGGCCGCCCAGATCCAGCCATTCCATCACCAGGTAGGCCTGGCCGCCGGAGACCCCTTCGCAGACCGGCTGCGGCACCCGCAGCCCGGGCGCGCGCCCCAGTTCCCGCAGCCCCTCCGCCTCGGCGGCGAACATGTCCAGGCCGGATGCATCGTTGAGCTTGACGAAGAACCGGCCCTGGTCGGAATCGACGCCAAAGGCCTGGTTGATGCAGCCGCCGGCCACCGACGACGGCGCGGCCAGCCGCACCGGCCGGCCGAGGCGGTCGGCGATGCGGGTCGCGATGTCGTCCCACAGCGCCATTACACCTTCCCCTCCCTCACCCGCGGGCACGGGAGACTAGAGCTTCAGGCGCTCGTGGATGGGGCTGCTGCGCGGGAAATGGGCCTTGAGGAATTCCATCTGGTCGGCCAGCACACGCTTGCCCTGCAGGTAGATGTATTCCGCGTGGGTGGGCGTGAAGGGCACCGCCAGCAGTTCCATGCCGGCCTCCTCCGGGCTGCGGCCGGCCTTGTGGTTGTTGCAGCGCCGGCAGGCGGTGACCACGTTGGTCCAGACGTCGGCGCCGTTGCGGCTGATGGGGGTGACGTGATCGCGCGACAGGTCGCGCACCAGGAAACGTTCGCCGCAGTACAGGCACAGGTGGCCGTCGCGCTTGAACAGGGCCGGGTTGTTGAGCGGCGGCACGTAGCGGCCGCGCGCCTTGGCCAGGGCGTGGTTGTTGCCGTGGGTGGCGATGATGGAACTGACGTCGATGCGGCTGCGCCGGCCGCTGCGGGCATTGATGCCGCCGCGCACCCGGTACAGCAGCGAGCCGCAGCTGTAGGCCACCTGGCCGAGGTGATAGAGCTTCACGGCATCCTGGTAGTTGACCCATTCCAGCGGCATACCGGACACGTCGGTACGCAGCACCTGGTGACGCAAGTCGAACACACCCGCCTCCTCAAGACGCAGACAGCCTATTTATCGCAGAAATCATGGGGGTTGTAAACGTGACAGGCGGCGCAAAGACGCAAATGTAGCCGTACAACGACATTTAAACCCCCGCACAAATCCGCTATTATCGCCGCCCAACAGCAAGATCAGGCGCCCGGCGCGGCCTGCGACGGCCGGCTGC
>JALSRI010000219.1 GCA_026984835.1 Thiohalobacter sp.
CGATCACGGCGGCCACCGAACCGCACGTCCCCCGGCTGCGCCGGGTTCGCGGGCAAGCCCGCTCCTACAAGGGAGGTGGGCAGCCCGACGGGGGATCGGGGGCCCGACGGGGGATCGGGGCCCGACGGGGGATCGGGGCCCGACGGGGGATCGGGGCCCGACGGGGGATCGGGGCCCGACGGGGGATCGGGGGCCCGACGGGGGATCGGGGGCCCGACGGGGGATCGGGGGCCCGACGGGGGATCGGGGGCCCGACACGGAAAAGGCCGGCGTCCCGACGACGCCGGCCTTTTCCGATTCGGCTGGTGGGCCGTGTAGGACTCGAACCTACGACCAATTGGTTAAAAGCCAACTGCTCTACCAGCTGAGCTAACGGCCCGTTGAGGCGCCGCATCATACCGTAGATGGCAGCCACCGGCAAAACGCCGGGCGGGTCCTCCTAGACCGCCTCCAGGCGCCGCAGCCTCTCCGGCAGCAGGTGCAGATCCACCAGGCCGGTCACCAGCGCCGCGGCGAAACTGGCCTCCTCATAGACCATGCGGTAGTACTCCACCTTCATGGTCAGCGCCGCGCCCAGCACGATGCCGAAGAAGGCGATGAACGAGCCCGCCGCCAGAGTGGAAATGCCGGTGATGCCCTGGCCGAAGGTGCAGCCGAGCGCCAGCACGCCGCCGAAGCCCATGAACAGGCCGCCGAACAGGTGGCGTACGAAATCACCCGCCGAGGCAAACCACTCGATGCGGAAACTGCCCGATACCAGCGCCCACAGGAAGGACCCCAGGATCACGCCGAATACCGCCATGATGCCGAAGGTCAGGTAGGCGCGGTCGAAACCGGCGGCCGTGAATCCGACCATCTGCCCCATGGGATTGACGAAGGTGTAGGACTGCGGCGCCAGCGGCCGGCTGTCGGCCGGCTTGCCCGCCTCGGACTCGGCCAGAAAATCCCATTCCTGCACATAGGACTGCAGGCTATAGGTCTCGCCGTCGACGTCGATCATGACGTTGCTGGTGACGTACCAGGCCGCCAGCACCACCCCGCCGATGACCAGCCCGCCCAGCACATTGTCGAAGCTGGAACGGAAATCCCGCGAACCGAAGGTCACCACCAGCAGCAGCAGGCCCAGCACGATGCCGATGCCGGTGCGCGCCACCAGCGCCCCCTCGCTGCCGGCGACCAGGGTGCCGAGATCCTGGCTGCTGCCCAGGTCGACCGCCAGCGGCCGTATCCAGTCGTAGAACAGCACGGTGAACAGGGTCTGGTCCGTACCCGGAAAGGGATTGACCATGAAGTAGGCGACCACGCCGATGACCAGGAACACCAGCAGGGACTTGATGTTGCCGCCGCCGATGCGCACCAGGGTCTTGTTGCCGCAGCCGCTGCCGAGCGTCATGCCGATGCCGAACATCAGCCCCCCGAGCAGGTTCTCCGCCCAGATGAACTGGCCGGCCCGGTAGGGCGGGAAGGCGTCGCCCGGCCGCACCAGGCCGAAATATTCCAGCGCCACCACCCCCAGCAGGGCCACGGCGATGGCCAGCAGCCAGGCCCGGAAGCGGCCGGTATCGCCCATGTTCACCCAGTCCGACACGGCGCCCATGGTGCAGAAATTGGTCTTGTTGGCCACTGCGCCCAGCACCAGGGAAATGCCGAAGGTTGCCCACAGGAAGACCGAGTAGGCGGAATAGAAATCTTGGAATGTCATGCTGTGTGCTCCTGTCGGCTCGTCAGGCCTGCTGTGTGGTGCCGGCGCCGCCGTCCGGCTGATAGTGCGTCGGGTCGGGCAGGCCGGCCTCTGCGAAGCCGCGGGCCCGCAGCCGGCAGGCGTCGCAGCGCCCGCAGGCCCTGCCCTGCGCGTCGGCGGCGTAACAGGACACGGTGAGACCGTAGTCCACGCCCAGACCGGTGCCGGTGCGGACGATGTCCGCCTTGCTCATGTCGATGAGCGGCGCGTGGACAGTGAAATCCTCGCCCTCCACGCCGACACGGGTCGCCAGCTTGCATAGACGCTCGAAAGCGGCGATATATTCCGGCCGGCAGTCCGGGTAGCCGGAGTAGTCGACCGCGTTGACGCCCACGAACAGGTCGCGCGCGCCCAGCACCTCGGCCCAGCCCAGCGCCAGGGACAGGAACACGGTATTGCGGGCCGGAACATAGGTGGGTGGAATGCCGCGGGTGGGCTGCTCCGGCACCGCGATGGCCGGATCGGTGAGGGCCGAACCGCCGATGGCGCCAAGGTCCAGCGCGATCACCTTGTGCTCAACGGCGCCCAGCGCCTGCGCCACGCGCCGCGCCGCCTCCAGTTCGGCGCGGTGGCGCTGGCCGTAGTCCAGGCTCAGGGCATGGCAGGCGTAGCCCTGGCGACGCGCCAGGGCCAGCACCGTGGCGGAATCCAGGCCGCCGGACAGCAGCACCACGGCCTTGCGCTCAGCGTCCCGGCTCATCGCCCCACAGGTACTTGTGCAACTGGATCTGGAAGCGCACCGGCAGCCGGTCCGCCAGCACCCACTCGGCGAGTTCCCGCGCATCCTGTTCGCCGTGACAGGGCGACATCAGCACCTCGCAGCGGCGCGCCAGGTCGAAGTCGGCGATGCGTTCCCGCGCCCACTCGTAGTCGGCCCGGTCGCAGACGACGAACTTCACCTGGTCGCCGGGTTTCAGTCGGTCGATGTTCGCATAGCGGTTGCGATCCACCTCGCCCGAGCCCGGCGTCTTGAGGTCCATCACCGTGGTCACCCGCGCATCCACGCCGCCGATGTCGAGGGCCCCGCTGGTCTCCAGCGACACCCGCAGGCCGGCGTCGCACAGCCGCTCCAGCAGCGCCAGGCAGCCCGGCTGGGCCAGCGGCTCACCGCCGGTGACGGTGACATGGGGGGTTTCGAAGGCCGCAACCTGCGCCACGACCCCGTCCAGCGGCAGGGATTCACCGCCGCGGAAGGCGTAGGCCGTATCGCAGTAGCCGCAGCGCAGCGGACAACCCGTCAGGCGCACGAACACGGTCGGGACGCCGACCGTGGCGGATTCCCCTTGCAGGGACAGGAAGATTTCCGTGACGCGCAGCCGCGGCGCGTCCTGGATGACGGCGCTCATGGGAAGATGATACTACGGATCGGGGCGATGCCGGCGGTTTCCCCACGCTCGTCGTGGTGTCGCTCTCCTCAGTGCCCTTCCTTCTTCATCCGCTCCAGCCGTTCCTGCGCCAGCCGCGCGGCGGTCGACTTCGGGAAGTCGGCCACCACCCGCTGCAGCGCCCGGCGTGCGCCGGCCCAGTCCTTGAGCTCGTACTTGATGTAGCCGAGCTTGAGCCGCGCGTCAGCCACCTTGGGACTGTTGGGATACTGCTCGATGACCTTGCCGAACTCCTGCAAAGCCGTCTTGAAGTCGCGGGTGACATAGTGCACCTCGCCCAGCCAGTACTGCGCATTGTCGGCATAGCTGCTGCCGGGGTGATCGGCCAGGAACTTGCGGAAGGCGGCGGCCGCCTCCTGATAGCGGCCATCGCGCAGGATGCCCAGCGCCCGGTCGTATTCCTCGCGCGCCGTCGCCGCGCCGGCCGCAGCCGCCGTCTTCGGGGCGGATGCCGTCGGCGGCGCCCCCGCGGGAGCAAGCGCGGGCGCCGCTGCGCCGGCCGCGGCCGGTGGCTGCGGCACGGGCGGCGCAGCCGCGCCCGCCGCCTGGCCATTGCTGGCCCCGGTCTCCAGGCGGTTGAGCCGCCGGTCGATGTCGAGGTAGAGATCGCGCTGGCGTTTCTTCATGCCCTGCAGCTCGTGGCTCTGTACCTCGATCTCGCCGCGCAGCTGCTGCACCTCGCGCTGCAGGCTCTCCACCTGCTCCAGCAGCTGCATCAGGGCCTGGCTGTCGAGCTTGCGCTCGACCGCCTTGAGGCGCGCATCCAGCTCCGACTTGCTGACTGCATGCGCCGGCAGGGTGCACAGCAGCAGCGCAAGGGCCGGCAGTCTAGCGGCCCACATAGACCAGCTCCACGCGCCGGTTCAGGCTCCAGGCCGATTCGTCGTGACCTTCGGCCGCCGGTTTCTCCTCGCCGTAGCTGACCACCGTCATCTGCGCAGGCGAGGCGCCCTGAAATTCCAGGATGCGCTTCACCGCCTGGGCGCGCCGCTCGCCCAGGGCGATGTTGTATTCCCGCGAACCGCGTTCGTCGGTATGGCCTTCCACCGACACCTTGACGTCGGGGTTGGCGGCCAGGAAGGCGGCGTGCGCGGCCAGCAGGTCGCGGTCCTGCTCGGCCACCTCGCTGCTGTCGAAGGCGAAATAGATCACCCGGTGCGAGAGCGGGCTGGAGGGGTCGTTGAGCGCCTGCATACCGAGTTCGCCATAGTCACCGGCGGCACGGGTGGTCACCTCCTCCGTCGCGCCCGCCGTCGTACCGCGATCCTCCACGGCCACCTCACCCGGCTTGCTGCCGGTGGTGCTGCAACCTGCCAGCACACCCGCGAACATCAGGGCCAGACCCAGCTTGACTGTATTCATAGCGTTGCTCCTTTTTCACGTAGGGACCGGCGCGTCCGCCGGCACGGATGATTCACTGGCGCCGGTCGAACGGGGACCAGGCCGGCTCGCGTACATCGCCTGTCTGCAGGCTGAGGCGCTGCTTGAAGCGCCCGTCACTCGACACGGCCGCCAGCACGCCGCGCTTGCCCGCCGCCGTGGCGTAGATGATCATGCTGCCATTGGGTGCGAAACTGGGCGATTCGTCCAGGCGGCCGTCGGTCAGAAGACGGAAACGCCCGCTGTCGAGGTCCAGCAGGCCGATGCGGTACTTGCCGCCGGCGCCGTGCACCAGCGCCAGGTGCTTGCCGTCGGGTGAAAAATCGGCGCTGGCGTTGTAGTTGCCCTCGAAGGTGAGACGACGTGCGCGCCCGCCGCTCACCGGCACCCGGTAGAGCTGCGGGCTGCCGCCCCGGTCCGAGGTGAACACCAGGCTGGCGCCGTCGGGTGACCACACGGGCTCGGTGTCGATGGCGGTACTGCGGGTGACGCGCTGCAGCTTGCGGGTCGCGAGCGTATAGATGTAGATTTCGGGATTGCCATCGCGCGACAAGGTCACCGCCAGCCGGCGACCGTCCGGCGACCAGGCCGGCGCGCCATTGATGCCGGCAAAGGCCAGCACCCGCTCGCGCTTGCCGCTGCCGACGTCCTGCACGAAGATCGAGGCGCGGCGCTTCTCGAAAGACACGTAGGCCAGGCGCTGCCCGTCCGGCGACCAGGCCGGCGACATCAGGGGTTGTGTGGAACGCAGGATGGTCTGCGGGTTGTAGCCGTCGGCATCGGCCACCTGCAGATGATAGCTGCGCTTCTTGCCCTTCTTCTCCACCGTGACATAGGCGATGCGGGTGGCGAAGGCGCCGCGCTGGCCGGTCAGCTTCTCGTAGATGAGGTCGCTGATGCGGTGGGCGTCGTAGCGCATGCGTGTGCGCGTGGTCGGCACGCTGAAGCCGATCAACTGGCGGCCGCGAAACACGTCGAACAACTGGAACTGGATGCGGAAGCTCCCCTCACCGGTGGTCTCGACACGCCCGATCACCAGGCTTCCCACGCCCAGCGTGCGCCAGTCCTTGAAGCGGATCTGCGCGGCCTGTACCGGCCGTGCGATGAGGTTCTGCTCGTCGACAGGGGCGAAACGGCCGCTGCGCCGCAGGTCGTCGGCGATGATGCGCGCGACATCCTGGGGCGGCTGGTAGGCGTTGTTGCTCTCGTCGAAGGGCACCACCGCGATCGGCAGCGCCCCCTCCACGCCCTGCGTGATCTCGATGGTCAGCGCCGCCGGCGCCAGCAGCGGCCAGGCCAGGAAGCAGGCAGCCAGCAGAAGAATCGGTTTTTTCATATCGTCAACAGTCCGCTCGTCAAGGGTATCGTCCGTCCCGCGCAGCCGAATGTACCAGAACCACCGTCCGCATCCAGCCCCGCCGCGCTGCCTCAGCCCGGCCTGAATTCGAAGCGCAGTGAGCGGAAGCGGTCCATGACGTCGGGATCCGCCGGCACCGGCAGCGGCGAAGCCTTGAATACCGCCGCCTCCACCGACCGGTCGAAAGCCGGGTCGCCGCTGCCACGCACGATCTGCGCGTCGACCACCTCACCGCCGGGTATCAGCCGCACCTGCACCACGCAGGACAGATCGGAGCCGGAACCGGGTGGCTTGATCCAGCTGCGCTGGACCTTCTCCCGGATGTACTGCACGTATTCGTCGACCACGCGCTGCTGGGCTGCAAGCCGTTCGCGCTCCGCCGCCAGGCTGGCCTGCAGGGCCTGTTCGGCGGCCTTGCGGCGCGCTTCCTCTTGTGCCTTGCGTTTCGCTTCCGCCTCGGCTTT
The DNA here is from genome assembly GCA_026984835.1 of Thiohalobacter sp. Classification (GTDB taxonomy): domain Bacteria; phylum Pseudomonadota; class Gammaproteobacteria; order DSM-19610; family DSM-19610; genus JALSRI01. The sequence goes on from JALSRI010000219.1 coordinate 6,328, forward strand.
TCTCTTCGCCTCGGCCTTGCGCTTCGCTTCGAGCTCCGCCTTGCGTTTGGCCTCGGCCCTGCGCTTCGCTTCGAGTTCCGCCTTGCGCTTCGCCTCGGCCTTGCGCTTTGCCTCGAGCTCCGCCTTGCGTTTGGCTTCGGCCCTCCGCTTCGCTTCGAGTTCCGCCTTGCGTTTGGCTTCGGCCCTGTGCTTTGCCTCCTGTTCCGCCTTGCGCCTGGCCTCGGCCCTGCGCTCCAGTTCCGCCAGCCGCTTCTCTTCGGCGCGGCGCTTGCGCCGGGCCTCGGCCGCCTCGCGCTTGAGCTTCTCCAGCCGGGCCAGTTCGGCCTGCTTCTTCTTGTCTTCCGCCGCCTTCAGGCGCTGCACCTCCGCGTCCAGCCGATTGGCGTCGATGACCACGGCCTGGATGGGCGCAGGCTTCGCCTTGCCGGCGGACGACGGCTCGGGACTCCAGTCGACGCTCAGCAGCAACACCGCCAGCAGCCCGAGGTGGATGACCAGCGCGAAGAAGAAGGCGCGCGGATTCTCGCGGATGAACTTCAGCATGCGCCGCTCAACTGCCTTCCTGCGGCGGCTCGGTGATCAGGCCCACCGACGGCGCGCCGGCCTGCTGCAGCAGGCTCATCGCGACCACCACGCGGCCGTAGTCCACGTGTGCGTCACCGCGCACCATGACCGCGACGCCAGGGCGCTGGCGCAGGACGGCGGCCGCCCGCAGCATCAGCGTATCCGCATCCAGCGGCTGATCGGGATCACCGCCGACGTTCAGGAAAAAGCGCCCTTCCCCGTCCACGGTCAGGACCAGGGGATCCTGCCTGTCCGGGCTGAGCGCCTCGGCGGCCGCCTGCGGCAGGTCCACCTGCACGCCCTGGTTGAGCAGCGGCGCCGTGATCATGAACACCACCAGCATCACCAGCATGACGTCGATGTAGGGCACGACGTTGATGTCGGCGATGGGCCGCTTGCGAATGCGCTGGCGCGCCATCAGACGGTGGCCTGCCGCTGGAGGATGCTGGAAAACTCCTCCAGGAAGTTGTCGTAGCGGTTCTCCAACCGCTCCACGGCGCTCGAATAACGGTTGTAGGCGATCACGGCGGGTATGGCGGCGAACAGGCCCATGGCGGTGGCGATCAGCGCCTCGGCGATGCCCGGCGCCACCATGGCCAAGGTGGCCTGCTGCACGTTACCGAGACCGATGAAGGCGTTCATGATGCCCCAGACGGTGCCGAACAGGCCCACGTAGGGGCTGGTCGACCCGACCGTGGCCAGGAATGGCAGGTTGGTTTCCAGCTCGTCGATCTCCCGCGACAAGGCGACCCGCATGCAGCGCTGCGCCCCCTCCACCACCGCCATGGGGTCGCCGCCGGCCTGCTTGCGCAGCCGCGCGAACTCCTTGAAGCCGGCGACGAAGATGCTGGCCAGGCCGCCCGCCTCCCGGCCCTGCGGCGACACCTGGTGATAGAGCGTGCCGAGGTCGCCGCCCGACCAGAAACGGTCCTCGAACTGCTCGGCCGCCTCGCGCGCCTGGCGCAACAGGGTGCGCTTGCGGAAGATCATGGTCCAGGACGTAACCGAGACCACCAGCAGCAGCAGCATGACCAGCTGCACGACCGGGCTGGCGCCGGTGATCAGGTGGAGTAGCGAAAGATCAGCCGACATCGGACAATTTCCTCATGACAGGTTCGGGGATGGCGCAGGGTCGGAAACTGCCGGCATCGACACAGGCGATCTGCACCTGTCCCCGGCACAGCGCCGTACCGTCGTCGCCCTCGCGCAGGACCTGCTGGGAGAACGTCAGGCTGGCGCGGCGCCGCCTGACGACTTCGGCCGTCACCTCCAGCGCGTCGTTGAACAGCGCGGGACGCAGAAAATCGGCCTGGACGGAATGAACGGTGAACAGGATACCGTATTCCTCGCGCAAGCGGTCCTGTTCGAAACCCAGCGCACGCAGCCGTTCCGTCCGGGCACGTTCCATGAACTTGAGGTAGTTGGCGTAGTACACCACTCCACCGCTGTCCGTGTCCTCGTAATAGACGCGAACCGGCCAGCGAAACTCCGATACTTCAGCCATCCCTGATCGACCACCACGCGACAAAAAGATTCCCGGAGCGCATGGCGCATAGCTTACCGGCCACCGTCGCGCATTGCATCTTCGACCCGTCCAAAAAAAAGCGGCCCGGGTGGGCCGCCGAAGTTCCCTTGGGGGGAAGCCAGTCTCCGGCGATCGCACCGGAGGCAGGAGGACAACAGGAGCCGGGAAAAGGTCAGAAAACCCGGCTCCCCATTCACACCGGCACGAGCTACCGGCTGTCCGTGGCGGGCAGTGCCAGCGCGAATTCCTGCGGGTCGAGTAACCCGTCTGCATTCCTGTCTGCCGCGTCGAAAGCCTGCCTCGGACCCAACAGCGGTCCCGCCTCGACGCGGCTCACGTAACCGTTCCGGTCACTGTCGAGCTGCTGGAAGGTGATATTGTCCGCACTCGGGGATATGGCCTGACGATCGGCCCAGGCCATCGATATCACCACGCCCGATGCGACGGCAAACGCCAGTTTCCTGATCACGTGACGAAAATCTCCTTTCTGCCCGTATGTCGAGCAAGCACCATGCCATCCGCCCGACACCGTGCCAACTCCTTGAATCGACACCGGTAACGAAGGCAGGCAGGGGTCCCGTCCGGCGTCAAACCGTCTCCATTCAGAGACAGTTTAACGCTGGACGATGCCAAGCTATTGATAATTCAAGGATATAGCTGTCGCCACATGGGGACAGATCAGACCCGGGCACCCTTGAACTGGGAGGGATTGAGGTGGTGCTTGTGCAGCAGCTTGTAGAACTCGGTGCGGTTGCGGCGGGCGATGCGGGCGGCCTGGCTGACGTTGCCGTTGGTCATCTGCAGCAGCTGGGTCAGATAGTCGCGCTCGAAGCGGCTGCGGGCGTCGGCGAAGGCCGGAATCTCGCACTGCGCCTCGTCGCGCAGGGCGCGCTGCACCAGGCTGGCCGGGATCAGGGATGTGGTGGTGAAGGCCACGGCCTGCTCGACCACGTTGTAGAGCTGGCGGACGTTGCCCGGCCAGGGCGCAGACAGCAGCACCTCCATGGCATCCGGCGCGAAACCCTTGACCGCCTTGCTCTCGGCATCCTGCAGGCTGTGCAGGAAATGGTTGGCGAGCAGCGGCACGTCCTCGCGGCGCTCCGCCAGCGACGGCAGCTCCAGCGTCACCACGTTGAGGCGGTAGTAGAGGTCTTCCCGGAATTCCCGGGACTTGCGCAGCTCGTCGAGGTCGCGGTGGGTGGCCGAGATGACGCGCACATCGACCGGCACGCTGCGGGTCGAGCCGACCGGCCGCACGCTGCGCTCCTGCAGGGCGCGCAGCAGCTTGACCTGGAAGCTGAGCGGCATGTCGCCCACCTCGTCCAGGAACAGCGTGCCACCGGCGGCGGCCTGGAACAGGCCCTCGTGATCGCGGGTGGCGCCGGTGAAGGAGCCCTTGGCGTGGCCGAAGAACTCGGATTCGAACAGGGCCTCCGGGATGGCGCTGCAGTTGACCGCCACGAACTCGCCCCCGGCGCGCGGGCTGGCCCTGTGGATGGCGCGCGCCAGCAGCTCCTTGCCGGTGCCGCTGGCGCCGTGGATGAGCACGCTGGCGTTGCTGGCCGCAATCAGTCGCGCCTGGCCCAGCAGGTCCTCCATCTTGGCGCTGCGGGTCACGATGCCCTGACGCCATTGGGCGACATCATCCACCTCGCTGCGCTCGTGCTGCTCGCCGGTGACCCGCAGGGCGCGGTCCACCTGGTCGAGGAGGATCTTGCTGTCGAAGGGCTTGGTCAGGTAGCCGAACACCCCGCGGCTGGTCGCCGCGACGGCGTCCGGGATGGTGCCATGGGCGGTCAGGATCAGCACCGGCAGGGCCGGGCTGCGCTGGTGGATCTCGTCGAACAGCATCATGCCGTCCATGCCATCCATGCGTAAGTCCGTGATTACCAAGTGGGGTTGAAAGGTCGGTAGCTGGGCGAGCGCCTTCTCGCCGCTCTCGACGGCGAGCACCTCGTAGCCCACGGCGGACAACCGCATGGACAGCAGCCGCAGCAGGGCCGGATCATCATCAACAACCAGTACACGGTAACGACAGGCGCTCATTCTCTCTCCCCGGCCGGACTACGGCTTGGTCCGGTCCTGAATACTTTGCTCGATCGAGGTCAGCTCTTGCAACTGTCGTTCCAACTCCTCGATGCGGGCCCTGGCATCCTTGAGTTCCTTGCGCAGGGTGGTGATCTTCTCACCGGCCCAGAGGCGTTCGCCGATCGACTGCTCGAGCAGGGCGGCCAGGGCCCGGGCGCTGTCGCTGGCCTTGCTGCGATCCATGTCCTTGATCAGCTGCAGGGCGCGCGACTGGTCGCGCACGGGCTTCTTGCCCTCCCCCAGCAGCAGCGCCAGCCGCAGGCGGGAGCGCGGTCCCGGATCGTTCTCGAAGTCGAGCTCCCGCGCGCGCAGGGTGCGCTGCAGGGCGTCGTCCGGCATCGACAGGGTCCGCTGCCATTCCTCCAGCCAGTAGGCGGCGTCGTCGATGCGCACGGCGACCGGCACCGGCCCTTGCGAGCGCTGCAGCGACAACGAGGTGCAGCCGCCGAGCAGCACCAGGACAGCCAGTATGGAAAGGGTGTTACGCAACGTTTCTGCGCTCCGTCTGCAGGGGCAAGCGGACCTGAAGACAGGCCCCGGCACGGCCCGGGGAGGCCACTTCGATGGTGCCGCCGTGCGCCTGCGCGTATTCGCGGGCGATGGACAGGCCCAGCCCGGTGCCGCGCACGTGGCTGTTGGCGGCCGACTGGCCCTGGTAGAAGGCGTCGAACACCCGTGCCCGCTCGCTTTCCGGAATGCCCGGGCCGGCGTCCTCCACCCGGATCACGGCCTGGCCGTCCTCCAGGTCCAATGATACCCCCAGGCGCCCGCCGTCGGGCGAAAACTTTATGGCGTTGGAAAGCAGGTTGTCCACCAGGGTGCGCAGCTTGTCGGCGTCTGCCTCCATCATCACCGGCTGCAGCGCCACCTCCGGCACCAGCTGGCGCGCCAGGATCGCCACCCGGTGGTCCGCCAGTACCGATTCGATGAGCTCATGCAGGGCCAACCGGCCCGTCTGCAGGGACGACATGCGGGAACTGGCGAGGTTGAAGTCGAGCAGGTCCTCGATGAGTTTCTGCAGTTGCAGGCTGTTGTCGCGCAGGATGGCGGCAATCTCGCGTTGCTGGCTGTTCAGGCTACCGACCACTTCCTCGCCCAGAAGTTCGGCGCATTCCCGCACGGCGGTCAGGGGAGTTTTCAGTTCGTGCGAGATATGGCGCAGGAAGCGCGCCTTCTCCTGTTCCACTTCCAGGAGCCGTGTGCGCATCCAGTCCAGGCGTTCGCCGAGCTGCTCCAGGTCGCGCGGGCCGAGGATGAAGGCCGGGCGGGAGAAATCGCCATCGCCCAGGCGCCGGATGGCCTGGTCCAGCTGACGGATGGGGCGCGCCACCAGCCAGGCGAAGAAACCGGCCATGACCAGCGCCGCCGGCACCAGCGCCAGCGCCAGCGCCAGCATGATGCGCTGCACGCGGATACCGGCCGCGTCCAGGCGCTCCACCTCGCGCTCCACCAGCCGGCGGTTGTCGATCAGCATCTTCTGCGCCACCTTGGCCAGTTCGGCGAACCGCTCCACCGCCGCCGCCGCCTCGGGGGCGTCGTGGCCGACCGTCTCCAGCACCCCGCTGATCTCCTGTTCGGTCTGCTGCAGGCGCACCAGCCGTTCCCGCTGCAGCGGCGACAGATTGATCTGGGACAGGCGCCGGACGATATCCTTGAACTGGCCGTGTTTCTCGCGGTACACGCCCAGCAGGGCCGGCTCGCCCACGACCAGGTACTGGCGGGCGCTGCGCTCCATGTCGGTGATGGTTTCCGCCAGCAGCTGGTTGCTCTGGGTGGCGCGCACCATTTCGAACAGCGCATGCTGGCCCTGGGCGACCAGCCGGTCGACCGAAAAGGTGGCGAACAGCAGCGCCGCCACCAGCGGCACCGCCACCAGCGCGAAGCCCACCAGGATCAGGCGGCGAATCGATTTGGGACGGACAATACGCACGGGAATCTGCCGGTTGGGAACCGGGGTATTGGGCCACAGTTGCCACCGCCTTGCAAAGCCGCCACGACGCTGGCGCGGCACCGGAGAACCCGCTAGGCTCGCCCCATGCAGACCTGTCTCGCCATCGACCAGGGCACCCACGCCAGCCGCGCCCTGCTCTTCGACCGGCACGGCAATACCCTGGCCAGCGCCACGCAAGAGATTGACATAACCCGGTTTTCTGACGGCCGCGTGGAACAGGACGCAGACCAGCTGCTGGCCTCGGTGGAGGCCGTCGTCGAGCGGGTCACGGCCGGCCCGCATGCCCCGCCCTCGGCCTGCGGCATCGCCACCCAGCGTTCCACGGTGCTGGCCATCGACGCGGACGGCCGGCCGCTGGGACCGGCGCTGGGCTGGCAGGACGTGCGCGGGGCGGCACAGGTGGAGGCGCTGCGCGACCGCGAACGAGACATTCGCCGCCTGACCGGCCTGCCTCTGTCGCCCCATTACGGGGCGAGCAAGCTGCGCTGGCTGCTGGACCGCTACACGGCCGGCGGCGAGCCGCCGCGGCTCGCGCCGCTGGCGAGTTTCCTGGTGCTGCGCCTGCTCCGCAACCACCCCTGGCGGGTGGATCACGGCAACGCCCAGCGCACCCAACTGATGGATCTGCACCGGCTGGACTGGTCGCCGCGGCTGGCGGACTGGTTCGGGGTGCCGCTCGGACGCCTGCCGCGCTGTGCGCCGGTCCTCGACGACTGGGGCAGTCTGGCCGGCACCGATACGCCGGTCACTGCGGTGTGCGGCGACCAGAATGCCGCCCTGTACAGTAACGGTGCCGCCGCCACCGACACCGTCCTGGTCAATCTCGGCAGCGGCGCTTTCCTGCTGCGCAGCCTGGGCACAATGCCTCGACCCAGCCGCTGCCAGCTCACCGGCGTCGCCTGCAGCGACGCCCGCCAGGCCGAATACCTGCGGGAAGCCACCGTCAACGGCGCGGGCAGCGCCCTCGACTGGGCGGCCCGCACCTGGCACATCGACGAGCTGCCCGCGCAGCTGCCGGCCTGGCTGGAGCAGGTCGGGCAACCACCGGTGTTCGTCAATACCGTCGGCGGCCTGGCCGCGCCCTGGTGGCGCACGGACCTCGAGTGCCATTTCCTCGACGACGGTGAACGGGCGCCGCTGGAGGCGCGCGCCGTGGCGGTCGTCGAGAGCATCGCCTTCCTGGTGCAGGCCAACCTGGCCCTGATGGCGCAGGAAGCGCCGCTGGCACGACTGCGGGTCGGCGGCGGGCTGTCGCGCCTGGACGGACTGTGCCAGCGCCTGGCCAACCTCAGCGGCCTGACAGTGGAACGTCTCGACGACCCCGAGGCCACGGCCCGCGGCGTCGCCTGGCTGGCGGCCGGACGACCCACCGGCTGGGCGGGCGAGCCGCCGCCCGACGCCGTCTTCGAACCGCACCCGGACCCCGGACTGGAAATGCGCTACCAGCGCCTGTACGACTACCTGCAGGAGATGCCGCCGCCATGAACATCCCGCTGCTGGTCGCCCACCGCGGCGACATGACCCACTATCCCGAGAACAGCCTGCCGGCCCTGGAAGCGGCGCTGCGTGCCGGCGCCTGTATCGTCGAGTTCGACGTGCAGATCGATGCCGACGGCGACGCCGTGCTGCTGCACGACGCCGACCTGCGGCGGACCGCGGGCGTGGAAGCCAGCCTGTTCGAGCTGGGCACCACCGAGCTGCGCGGGCTCAGCGTGCACGAGCCGGCGCGCTTCGGCGACCGCTTCCGCCCCCTGCCACCACCGCTGCTGGTCGAGGCGCTGACGCTGCTCGAGCAATTCCCGGACGCCGGCGCGCTGGTGGAGATCAAGGCGGAGAGCCTGCAGCACTGGGGCCTGGACAGGGTCATGGAACACCTGACCGAGGCCCTGCGCGATCACCGCGAGCGCTGCACCCTGATCTCGTTCGAGCCGCTGGCGCTGGCCTGGCTGCGGCGCCAGGGCGGCTGGCGCACCGGCTGGGTTCTGCCGCGCTACGACAGCCGGCACGAAGGCCAGGCGCGTGCGCTGCAGCCCGACCTCCTGATCTGCAACCACGGCAAACTGCCCGCGGCGGCAACGCCCTGGCCCGGCGACTGGCGCTGGATGCTGTACGACATCACCGAGCCGGGGCTGGCGCTGGACTGGGCGGCGCGTGGCGTCGAGTTCATCGAGACCCGCGACATCGGCGCCATGCTGGCGGATCCGCTGCTGGGCCAACGGGCCTGCCGGCGTGGACTATGACGTCACCGTCATCGGCGCCGGCATCCACGGCGCCGGCGTCGCCCAGGCGGCGGCCGCCGCCGGCCACCGCGTGCTGGTGCTGGAACAGTACGAACGGCCCGCCCGCGGCAGCTCCAGCCGCTCCTCCAAGCTCATCCACGGCGGCCTGCGCTACCTGGAGAGCGGCCAGTTCGGTCTGGTGCGCGAATGCCTGCGCGAACGCGCCCTGCTGCTGCGCAATGCCCCGCACCTGGTCCGGCTGCTGCCGTTCTGCATCCCCGTCTATCGGCACACCCGCCGCCGACCCTGGAAGATCGGCCTGGGCCTGTGGCTGTACCGGCTGCTCGGCGGCGGACCCTTCCGGCGCCACGGCGCCGACCCGGCGGACGAACTGCTGGACGGCCTGCGCCGCGAGGCGCTGGACGCCCTGTTCTGCTACGCGGACGCGCAGACCGACGACGCCCGCCTCACCGAGGCGGTGCTGGCCTCCGCCGGGGAGCTCGGCGCCGAGGTGCGGCTGGGCGCGCGCTTCGAGTCGGCGCAACTCGGCCAGGAAGGCTGCACACTCGTATTCCGGGGCGGCGACGCGACGTCGCGCCTCACCACGCGCGTACTGGTCAACGCCGCCGGCCCCTGGGCCAACCGCGTGCTGGCGACCATCACGCCCGCCCAGCGACCGCAGCCGGTGGAACTGGTGCAGGGCACCCATATCCGCGTGCCGGGGCGGCTGCAGCGCGTCTACTACCTGGAGGCCCCCCAGGACGGCCGCGCCGTGTTCGTCATGCCGTGGCGGGATGCCGTGCTGATCGGCACCACCGAGACACCGTACCAGGGCGACCCGGCCGCAGTGCGGCCGCTGGAACGGGAAATCGACTACCTGCTGGCGGTCCACAACCAGTACTTCGAACAGCGGCTCACCCGCGACGACGTGCAGGACGCCTTTGCCGGCCTGCGCGTACTGCCGGCCGGCGACGGCCATGCCTTCTCGCGGCCCCGCGAAACCCTGCTGGTCACCGACCGGCGCCGGCGGCCGCGCCTGGTCACCCTGTACGGCGGCAAACTGACCGCCTACCGCGCCACCGCCGAAACCCTGATGAGGAAACTGCGCGCCTCCCTGCCCCGGCGCAGACCCGTGGCCGATACCCGCCGGCTGCCGCTGCCGCAGCGCCCGCCCGGCCGGTGACCGGGCAACGAAAAGGCGGCCCGAAGGCCGCCGTGTCTTCCCGGGGGACGAGTGTGACGGACTAGGCTGCCCTGCGCCCGCGCAGCGACAGGCCCGCCAGTCCGGCCAGACCGGAACCGAACAACCACAGCGCGGCCGGAACCGGCACGAAGGTAACCACCAGGTCCATGCCCATGCTCGTGGTGTTGGTGTCGAACATACCCGTATTGGGATCCGCCGTACCGTCGGCACCCCACAAGGTCAGCGAGCTGTAGCTGCCGGTGGTGCTGTTGGCGGTGTAGCCGGCGCTCGAAGTCACGTAGTTGATGTCATAGAAACTCAGGGTGGCATCGGTCAGGCCGTTGCCCAGCGCAGTGGCGTCGAAGCTCCAGCTGATGGTGCCGATCAGGCCACCATCGTTGCCGTTGAATGCGCCAGCGGCCAGGTTGCCGGTACCTGTCGCGGTACCGATGGGAGCCGTCAGGCCAGCGTCGCTGAACAGGTCGACGCTGAGCGAGAAGGCGCCGCTGACCGGGTCCCAGGAGCCGCCACCGCCGTTCATGCTGAACCAGGCCAGAATGGACCCGTACTGGCCCTGCGCGCTGTTGGCGGTATGAAAGACGTTGTGCTGAAAGGGGCCGCTGCTTTCCTGCGGTGTGGCGGCGATGGCAATGGACGCGGCATCTGCCTTGCCGCCAACCAGCGTGGCGGCCAGCAACGCACAGAACAGTCTTGTTTTCATGGCCTTCTCCGATTTTCCTGGGCCCCGGTCGTCGGGGTGGTCGCTCAATGGGGAACGATGCCTGACTAAAACAGGCAACTTCCGTGCCCTGGCGCGCAGTCCGCTTGAAAAATCAGTCGATTAAACAAAACCGGGATTTTTTTAAGTCCCCGGGGTGTAAAGAAATCAAGACTGATATTCTCTGATACTTTACACAACGAACGAAATCGTCAGCCGCTGCCATGCTTGAAATCTCCTCCCGCCACCCCCATTGCTGAACCCAGTGACAGCAGACACCGGGCAGAACCGATTCCTGAGGAGGCAGACATGGCACAGGCACTGGACAAGGCGCGCTGGGAGACCTATTTCGACCATATGACACGGATTCTCGGGACCCAGCTGGTGGAGATCGAAGTCGCGGGCCTGGGCATCGGGGACCAGATCGAGACAGACTGGGTACCGATGACCGGCATCACCTACGATCCCAAGGACGACATCGTCGAGATCGCGCTGGAGGGTGTCGACCACATCGTGCATCATCCCGCCGAGATCCTGGTGGAGGAAAGCACCGCCGGCATCGCCTGGCTGGCGCTGACCGATGCCTCGGGCAACCGCCAGATCATCCGCTTCCGGGCACCTCTGGCGCTGCCCCGCTCGGCCTGAGACCGGCAAAGGAAAACGGCCCCGGAAGGGGCCGTTCGTCACCTGGGCGGGCCTGTCGTATCAGGCGCGTGATTTCCTGCGTTTCTTCTTTACCATGGACTGAATGCGGCGCACCTGCTTGCGCTCCCAGCGCTCGCCGGCGGCCAGCATCATGCGGGCCTTCTTCTCACCCAGCTTGAGCAGTTCCTGCTCGCGCTTGAGTGCCTGCGCCAGCTGTTCCTTCAGCTCCGCCATCTCGCTGCGGGCGGCTTCCTTCGCGGCACGCAAGGCCTCGCGGCTGGCCCTGACTTCATCCCGCAGACGCGCAATCAGTTCGCGGCGATTCTGTTCGATCTGCTTGCGTCGTGCAACGGCCGCCTTCTTCTTCGCCGCCGCCTTCTTCCTGGCCGCCGCCGTACGGGTCGCCACCTTCTTGCCGGTGGCGGCCTTCTTCCTGGCCACGGTCTTCCTCTTCACGGTTGCCTTCTTGCCAGCCTTCTTCTTTACAGTCGCCATGATTCAACACCCTCCGGGTCGTCCCCTGTCAGCAAGTCGGGTGATTATAGGCACAAAGACTGGTGTTGTTAAACAAGGTGCATCCACCGCGACAAGACCGCCGTCACCCTGTCGGTTGCGCGCGATGCGCAACGGCGCGCCGCCGCTCGGCTAGTCGTCCAGCAGCGGCAGGCTGCCGCCCGTATCCGGCTGCGGCGGACGCAGGCCGAAACGCCGCCAGGCATTGGGCGTCGCCAGGCGGCCGCGCGGCGTGCGCATGATGAAACCCTGCTGGATGAGATAGGGCTCCAGCACGTCCTCGATGGTGCCACGTTCCTCGCCGATGGCGGCCGCCAGGCTGTCAACGCCCACCGGGCCGCCGTCGAACTTCTCGATGATGGTCAGCAGCAGGCGCCGGTCCTGGCTGTCGAAGCCCTGGTCGTCCACGTCCAGCATGCCCATGGCGCGCTCCACCACCGAAGCGGTCACCACACCCTGCGCCTTGATCTCGGCATAGTCGCGCACCCGTCTCAACAGGCGGTTGGCGATGCGCGGCGTACCGCGCGAACGCCGCGCCAGCGCCTCGGCGCCGGCCGCATCGATCTCGATGCCGAGAATATGCGCGGAGCGCTGCAGGATGGTCGCCAGGTCCACCGGATCATAGAACTCGAGGCGCTGCACGATGCCGAAACGGTCGCGCAGCGGCGAGGTCAGCAGGCCGGCGCGGGTGGTGGCGCCGACCAGGGTGAAGGGCGGCAGGTCGAGCTTGATGGAACGCGCCGCCGGCCCCTCGCCGATGACGATGTCGAGCTGGTAGTCCTCCATGGCCGGGTAGAGGATCTCCTCCACGGCCGGGCTGAGCCGGTGGATCTCGTCGACGAACAACACGTCGTGCGGCTCCAGATTGGTGAGCAGCGCCGCCAGGTCGCCCTGCTTCTCCAGCACCGGGCCGGCCGAGTGCCGCAGCCTGGCGCCCATCTCGTTGGCGACGATGTGCGCCAGGGTGGTCTTGCCCAGGCCCGGCGGGCCGAAGATCAACACGTGGTCGAGGGCGTCGCCGCGCCGCCGCGCCGCCTCGATGAACACCGCCATCTGCTCGCTCACCTGCGGCTGACCGACATAGTCCGCCAGCCGCTTGGGGCGGATGGCACGATCCGCCGCCTCGTCCTCCGACGAAGCGCCGGCGGTGACGATGCGGTCCGGCTCGATCATGGGGTCGAGGATACAGCCTTCCAACCAGGCCGCCAAATACCGCCCCCCTGTAGGAGCGGGCTTGCCCGCGAAACCGGCGGCCGCTGCGCCCGTCGTAGCGGCTGAACCGGTTTTCGCGGGCAAGCCCGCTCCTACGGGGAGGATGTACCCTGGGGGGCCTGCCAGACGAGGGTACCGGGATGGAAGGCCGTCCAGGCGAACCAGTAGGCGATGGTGCTGGGCAACACCCCCCCATCCTCACCCAGCACCCGGCCGGTGCGGTGCCCGGCGTCGTAGAACACCCGGATGGCACGGCCGCCGACCCGGTCGCGGACGAAACCGGGCGCCTTCGACAACTCCGCGAAGGGATAGGCCTTGTGCACCCCGTTCAGCGTCACCCCGATGACCTGTTCCTTGGGGTGGTAGCGGCGATCGATGGCGCCGACCGGGAAGTACACCGCGTCGCTGCGGGCATAGCCCGGATAGGGCGACACGCTGTAGTCGCGGCGGTAGCCGGTCCGCGTCGACAGCACCCGGGTATCCGGAAAACGCCGCGACCAGTCGGCCCAGGTGGTGTGCTCCAGCACGATCTGCCGCAGCAGCGCACCGCGCGACGGTCCGCTGATGGCCTGCCTGCGCAGCTGCGACCACAGCGACTGCGTCTCGCGGTCGTACAGCAGCATGTCGCTCTTGTAGAGCAGGCCGGACACCCCGAAACTGCGCGGCCGACCTTCCACCTCGGCCAGGAAGGCCATGCCCGTGCCGCACAGGGGACAGTAGGTGACGACCACGGCCTCGTCGCCGAAGCGGTCGTTGACGATCTCGTGGTAGTTCAGGATGCGGACCGGGTAGGCGCGGCGGATGCCGTGGCGGTCGACGCCCAGCACCCGGTCGTCCGGGGCCAGGAAGTCTGCCCGTCCGGCGTCGACGAACCGGGGGTGGTCGATGGCGGGGATGCCGTCGCGCGGCGGCCCGCCGGGGTGAATGTCGGCCTGGGGCACCAGCGCGCCGCCGAGGTCGAAACCGTTGGTGGGGCCGGCGTACAGCAGGGCAGACCCGAAGTGGTAGCCGACGAAGAAGATCACCAGCAGGTAGATCGACCAGCGCGCCGCCGGGGCACGGATCAGGACGGGATTGGGAATGCGCATGCACTTGCCCCCAGCCAGTGAACCTGGAGGTTGGACTGCGTGCGGGCAGCAGGGTTCAGGCGGCGGCCATTACTTTGCCATCGCCTGCAGTGCCGAGCGGATGATCTCCTCGGTCGCCAGCCCCTGGCTGTCGACCGCGCGCACCATGCGGCTGGCCTCGGCCGGCTTGTAGCCCAGCGCCACCAGGGCGGTGACGGCCTCCTCCACCGGACTGGCGCCCGGTGCGGCGGCGGGGGATGGCGCGCCCCCGCCCGCGGCCGGGCCGGTGTCCCAGTCCGCCAGCCGGTCGCGCATTTCCACGATCAGGCGTTCGGCGGTCTTCTTGCCGACGCCGGGCAGCTTGACCAGGGCGGCGCTGTCGCCGGCCTGCACGCAGGCGGCGAACAGGCCGGCGTCCATGCCGGACAGGATGGTGAGGGCCAGCCTGGCGCCGACGCCGTTGACCTTGATCAGGCTGCGGAACAAGCGCCGGTCCGACGCCTTGCTGAAGCCGTACAGGGTGTGGGCATCCTCGCGCACCGCCAGATGGGTGTAGAGCAGCAGGTTCTCGTCCAGCGCCGGCAGGTCGTAGAAAGTGGTCATGGGCGCCTCCACCTCGTAGCCGACGCCCTGCACCTCGATCACCAGCCGCGGCGGCTCCTTGGCCCGCAGCACGCCGCGCAGGAAACCGATCACCGCAGCCGCCCCCCGCGCACGCTCGCGGCGGCCGACACCCGTTGCAACGCCTGGCCATGGTGACTGTGGCACAACGCCACCGCCAGGGCGTCGGCGGCGTCGGCCTGGGGGGTGTCGGACAGGTTCAGCAGCACGCGCACCATGTGCTGCACCTGCACCTTGTCGGCGCCGCCCTTGCCCACCACCGCCAGCTTGATCTCCCGCGGCGAGTACTCGGCCACCGGCAGGTCGCAGGTCACCGCCGCGCAGATGGCCGCACCCCGCGCCTGGCCCAGCTTGAGGGCGGAGTCGGCGTTACGGTGCATGAACACGCTCTCGATGGCCAGTTCCGCCGGGGCATACTCGCCGATCAGGGCGGACAGTTCGCGGAAGATCAGGCCCAGGCGTTCCGGCAGGTCGCGGCCCGCCACCTGCAGGCAACCGCTGGCGACGTACACCGAGCGGTTGCCGTCGACGTCGATGAGACCGTAGCCGGTGATGCGGGAACCGGGGTCTATGCCGAGGATGCGCATGGGGTGGCCGGCCGGGAAGTGCCGGGGGAATCCGTGTCGCAGTGGTGGGGTTCGCTGCGCTCACCCCACCCTGCGGGTGGTGTCGGGAGGGGGGTGGCGGTCACTCGAGTTCCGCCAGGATCTCTTCGGCGATGTCGGCGTTGGAGTAGACGGCCTGGACGTCGTCGAGGTCTTCCAGGCGCTCCAGCAGGCGGATCATCTTCTCGGCGTCGGCCTTGTCCAGCGGCGTGGTGCTGGTGGCGCGCATGGTGACTTCGGCCTGTTCGGGTTCCAGGCCGGCCGCGATCATGGCTTCCTTGACGTTGACGAAGTCCTCCGGCTCGGTGAGCACGTCGATGGAGCCGTCGTCGTCGGTCACCACGTCGCTGGCGCCGGCCTCCAGCGCCGCCTCCATGATGGCGTCCTCGTCGCTGCCGGGCGGGTAGCTGAGCACGCCGGTGTGGACGAACTGGAAGGCCACCGAGCCGCTGGTGCCGAGGTTGCCGCCCGCCTTGGTGAAGGCGTGGCGCACCTCGGAGACGGTGCGGTTGCGGTTGTCGGTCAGGCAGTCGACCATGACGGCGACGCCGCCCGGGCCGTAGCCCTCGTAGCGGATCTCGTCGAAGTTGTCGCCGTCCTGGGCGCCGGCGCCGCGCTTGATGGCGCGTTCGATGGTGTCCTTGGACATGTTGGCGGCCAGCGCCTTGTCCACCGCCAGGCGCAGGCGCGGGTTGGCGGCCGGGTCGGGGTCGCCCATGCGCGCCGCCGTGGTGATCTCACGGATGAGCTTGGTGAATACCTTGCCCCGCTTGGCGTCCTGGGCCTTCTTGCGGTGTTGGATATTGGCCCATTTACTGTGTCCAGCCATGCCTGCCTCACTCGATTTTCAACGAGCGGAAGTGTAGCACCGCCGGGCCGATCAAGTCAGCGCCGCCTTGCGCAGGGTGGTGGTGAGCGAAGCGGACCCCACCGTCAGGGGGACACGTCCAGCATCCGGTTCAGCGCCAGCCGGGCCTGTTCCGCCTCGGCAGCCGGTACCCGGATGCGGTTGACCGGCGTGCCGTCGACCAGGTTCTCCAGCGTCCACAGCAGGTGCTGGGGATCGATGCGGAACATGGTGGAACACATGCATACGGTCGGCGACATGAAGTGCACCGACTTGCCTTCGTGCCGGTACTGGTCGTGCAGACGGTTGACCAGGTTCAGTTCGGTCCCGACCAGCCAGCGGCTGCCGGGCTCGGCCTCGCGGATGGTCTTGATGATGTACTCGGTGGAGCCGACATAGTCCGACTTCCGGCATACCTCGAAGGGCGCCTCCGGGTGCGAGATGACATGGGCGTCGGGGTACTTCTCCTTGAAGCGGTCGATGTGCTCGGGCCGGAACATCTGGTGCACCGAGCAGAAGCCCTTCCACAGGATGAGCCTGGCGTCGCGGATCTGCTGCGCGCTCAGGCCGCCCATGGGCTGGTCGTAGTCCCACACCACCATGTCTTCCAGCGGGATGTCCATGGTGTAGCCGGTGTTGCGGCCCAGGTGCTGGTCGGGGAAGAACAGCACCTTGTCGCGGCGGCCGAAGGCCCATTCCAGCACGTGGCGGGCGTTGGTGGAGGTGCAGACGATGCCGCCGTGGCGGCCGCAGAAGGCTTTCAGGTCGGCCGCCGAGTTGATGTAGGTGACCGGCGTGACCTCCTCGTCGGGATCCAGCACCGTGGCCAGCTCCCGCCAGGCGCGCTCCACCTTGGCGAGATTGGCCATGTCGGCCATGGAACAGCCCGCCGCCAGGTCCGGCAGGATGGAGACCTGCTCCGGGCGCGACAGGATGTCGGCCACTTCGGCCATGAAGTGCACGCCGCAGAATACGATGTACTCGGCCTTCGAGGCCGCCGCCTGGCGCGACAGCTTGAGCGAGTCGCCGGAAAAATCCGCATGCCGGAACACCTCGTCGCGCTGGTAGTGGTGGCCGAGGATGACCAGCCGCTCGCCCAGCTTCTCCCTGGCCGCGACGATGCGGGCCTCGCATGCCTCGTCGCTCAGCGAGGTGTAGGGATCGACTTCGATGGGATTGGCCGCCATGGTCCGTACTCCGCCGGTGAATTCTGCCAATTTTCAATGAAGAACACGCCCCGCGCAAGCCCGAAACCCGCTCATCTCCGAGGGATGAGAAGACCTGGAGGGGCGGGCTGCGTCCGGGATCGGGTGGCAGCGGGAATAACCGCCAAGACGCCAAGAGCGCCAAGAAAAGCTTTTGTTCGTGTTCGCGGCGGCGCGCGCAGCGCGCCAGCCGGAAACACTTTCTTCTTTGTGTTTCTTGGCGTTCTTGGCGTCTTGGCGGTTATGTTTTTGTTTTTTTCCCCTATGGCACCAACATCGAAATCCAGCGCATTCAGCCGCGCTGGCGGCGGAAGACGTGGTGTTCGATGGCCTGCTGGTTGGTGTAGGAGCTGGCCTTGAGGGCGGCGTGGCGGGCGTCGAGCCAGACGGCCTGGCTGTGTTCGGCGGGATTCAGGGTCACTTCCACCGGCTCCGGCAGCTCCACCAGGAACAGGTGTTCGAGGTTGTACTCCACGTCCGGGGCATAGCGGTCGCGCCAGGCGGGCAGGATCTTGAAGCGGGTCGCCTGCCGGCAGTCGACCAGCCGGTCAGCCACGTCCAGGCCGGTCTCCTCGCGCACTTCCCTGAGCGCCGCCTCGCGCGGCTGCTCGTCCCAGCCCAGGCTGCCGGTCACCGACTGCCAGTAGCCGGGCGGCTGGCGGCGCTCCATCAGCAGCACCTCGCCAGCCTGCGTATGGAGGACGACCAGTACCGATTCCGGGCGCTTGTAGTCGCTCATGGGCTCAGGAAGAGGTCTCCGGCAGTTTGCGCAGGCGGATGTGGAGTTCGCGCAGTTGCGCCTCGGACACCGGCGAGGGCGCATCGGTCAGCAGGCAGCGGGCGGTCTGGGTCTTGGGGAAGGCCATGACCTCTCGGATGGAGCGGGCGCCGGCCATCAGCATCACCAGCCGGTCCAGGCCAAAGGCCAGGCCGCCGTGCGGCGGGCAGCCGTATTTCAGCGCTTCCAGCAGGAACCCGAACTTGTCCCCGGCTTCCTCGTCGCTGATGCCCAACAGCTCGAACACCCGCTTCTGCACCTGGGTGCGGAAGATACGCATGGAACCGCCGCCCACCTCGGTGCCGTTCAGCACCATGTCGTAGGCGCGCGAATGGCAGGCGCCCGGGTCGGATTCCAGCAGATCCAGATGCTCTTCCTTGGGGGAGGTGAAGGGGTGGTGCAGCGACAGCCAGCGTTCCTCGTCCTCGTCCCACTCGAACATGGGGAAATCCACCACCCACAGCGGCTTCCAGCCGTCCTCCATCAGGCCGCGGTCCTCGCCCAGCTTCACGCGCAGCGCGCCCAGCGCCTCGTTGACGACGTGCGCCTTGTCGGCGCCGAAGAACACCAGGTCGCCGTCCCCGGCGCCGGTGCGCCGCATGATCTCGGCGATGACCTCGTCGGGCAGGAACTTGAGGATGGGTGACTGCAGGCCGTCACGGCCCTTCGCCACCTCGTTGACCTTGATGTAGGCCAGCCCGCGGGCGCCGTAGATGCCGACGAACTTCGTGTAGTCGTCGATCTCCTTGCGTGTCAGTTCGCCACCCCGGGGCAGGCGCAGCGCCGCCACGCGTCCCTTGGGGTCCAGCGCCGGGCCGGAGAACACCTTGAATTCCACGCCCTGCATCAGGTCGCCGACATCCACCAGTTCCAGTGGCACGCGCAGGTCGGGCCGGTCGGAGCCGAAGCGCCGCACCGCCTCCTGGTAGCTCATGCGCGGGAAGGGGTCGTCCAGTTTCACCCCCAGCACGGTGTCGAACAGGCCGCGGATCATGCCCTCCATCAGGGTCATGATGGCGTCCTCGTCCATGAACGACATCTCGATGTCGAGCTGGGTGAACTCCGGCTGGCGGTCGGCGCGCAGATCCTCGTCGCGGAAACAGCGCACGATCTGGTAGTAGCGGTCCATGCCCGACATCATCAGGAGCTGCTTGAAGAGCTGCGGCGACTGCGGCAGGGCGAAGAACTCGCCCGGGTGGGTGCGGCTGGGCACCAGGTAGTCGCGCGCGCCCTCCGGGGTGGCGCGGGTCAGGATGGGGGTCTCCATGTCCATGAAGCCGTTGTCGTCCAGGAAGCGGCGCAGCTCGCGGGTGACCTGGTGGCGCAGCCGCATGCGGCCCAGCATCTCGGGACGGCGCAGGTCGATGTAGCGGTAGCGCAGCCGGTGCTCCTCGGAGACGCTGTCGTCGTCGAGGTGGAAGGGGGGCGTCTCGGCGCTGTTGAGAATGTCCAGTTCCAGGCCCAGCACCTCGATCTCGCCGGTCGGCAGGTCGGGGTTCTCGGTGCCCTCCGGGCGGCGGCGCACGCGCCCGCGCACCTGCAGCACGAACTCGCTGCGCACCCGCTCGGCGGTGGCGAAGGTGTCGGGGGTATCGGGGTCGAACACCACCTGCACCCGCCCCTCGCGGTCGCGCAGGTCGATGAAGATCACGCCGCCGTGGTCACGGCGGCGGTGCGCCCAGCCCACCAGGGTCACTTCCCGGTCCAGCTGGGCGGTGTTCAGTTCGCCACAATAATGGGTGCGCATGGTCGTTTCGGCCCCGATCGCTCAAAAACCGGTCGCCCGGCAGGAAAACAGCGAATCTTACAGGGATCGGGGGGGAAATTGAATATCGGGGTGTGGCGGTTCGGCTGGAGGTAAGCAGGAAGGGACGCGAATTAACCACGAAGGCGCACAAAGGAAAAAACCGGAACTTGACCGCGAAGGACGCGAAGGTCGCGAAGGAACCGCGGTAAAACGTTGGTTTTTTACTATCCTTCGCGTCCTTCGCGGTTATCTTCCATCCATATTTTACCTTGGCTTTACCTTTGTGCGCCTTCGTGGTCAATTCATGCGCCTTCCCGGTTACATGGTCCCCGCCTTCGCAGCCAGACTCACCCCTTCTTGCCCCCCGAATCCGCCTTTTTTCCGCTGCCGGAGTCGGGTTTTTTGTCGGCCTTGGCGACGTTCTTGCGGTTCTTGCTCTTGAAGTCGGTCTCGTACCAGCCGCCGCCCTTGAGCCGGAAGCCGGCCGCGGAGACCAGCTTCTCCAGCGCGTCGGCGCCGCATTCCGGGCAGGTCTTCAAGGGCGCGTCGCTGATTTTCTGCAATTTCTCGAACTCGTGGCCGCACTTGCGGCAGCGGTACTCATAGATCGGCATAGGTCATCCCCGGCGATTCGACGGACAGCTCCAATATGGGCGCGGCAGTATACCTTTCCAAGGGCGGCCTGGCATCCGGTCCGGCGGCTGAGCGCGGGCAGCGCTCCAAAGCGGGTACAATAGCGCGCCATGCACGTGCGACACACCGAACTGCCCGAGGCCCGGCCCAACGACTGGAAGACGCTGCGCTCGCTGGCGCCCTTTCTGTGGGAGTACCGGGGCCGGGTGCTGCTGGCGCTGGCCTTCCTGGTGCTGTCCAAGGTCGCCAACGTGGGCGTGCCGCTGGTGCTCAAGGACATCGTCGACGCCCTGGACGCCAACGGCCACAGCGTGCTGGTGCTGCCGCTCGGGCTGCTGCTGGGCTACGGCGCCCTGCGCCTGGCCAGTTCGCTGTTCAACGAACTGCGCGACTCGGTGTTCGCCCGGGTGCGCCACGGGGCCATGCGCAAGGTGTCCATCCGGGTGCTGGAGCACCTGCACCGCTTGTCGCTGCGCTATCACCTGGAGCGCAAGACCGGCGGCATCTCGCGCGACATCGAGCGCGGCACGCGCAGCGTCAGCTCGCTGCTCAACTACATGGTGTTCAGCATCCTGCCGACCCTGGTGGAAGTCGCCCTCATCACCGGCATCCTGCTGGGCAAGTACGACCGCTGGTTCGTGATCGTGGCCATCGCCTCGGTGGTCGCCTACATCGTCTTCACTTTCCGCATCACCGAGTGGCGCATGAAGTACCGCGTGCGGATGAACGCCATGGATTCGAAGGCCAACACCCAGGCCATCGACAGCCTGATCAACTACGAGACGGTCAAGTATTTCGGCAACGAGGCCCACGAACTGCGGCGCTACAACGAGTCGCTGGAGCAGTGGGAGGATGCGGCGGTCAAGAGCCAGACCTCGCTGTCGGCGCTCAACATCGGCCAGGCCGCCATCATCGCCACCGGTGTCACCACGCTCATGGTGCTCGCTTCGAAAGGTGTCGTGGCCGGCACCCTGACTCTGGGGGATCTGGTGCTGATCAACGCCCTGCTGTTGCAGTTGTTCATTCCGCTGAATTTTCTGGGCGTGGTGTATAGCCAGCTCAAGCACGCCATCGCCGACATGCAGCTCATGTTCGACGTGCTGGAGCAGGAGCCGGAGATACAGGACAAGCCCGGAGCCACGGAGCTGGACGTCGGCGAGGGCGAGGTGCGTTTCGAGCATGTCGGCTTCGCCTACGACCCCGAGCGCCCCATCCTGCACGACGTCAGCTTCGTCATTCCGCCCGGCCGCAAGCTGGCGGTGGTCGGCCCCAGCGGCGCCGGCAAGTCCACCCTGGCGCGGTTGCTGTTCCGTTTCTACGACGTGCAGGGCGGGCGCATCCTGATCAACGGCCAGGACATCCGCGACGTCACCCAGGCCAGCCTGCGCCGTTCCATCGGCATCGTGCCGCAGGATACGGTGCTGTTCAACGACACGCTGCGCTACAACATCGGCTATGCGCGCCCGGAGGCCAGCCAGGCCGAGATCGAACAGGCGGCGCGGGCGGCCAACATCCACGACTTCATCGTCTCCCTGCCCAGGGGCTACGACACGGTGGTCGGTGAACGCGGCCTGAAGCTGTCCGGCGGCGAAAAGCAGCGCGTCGCCATCGCCCGCGCCATTCTCAAGAACCCGAAGATCCTGGTGTTCGACGAGGCCACCTCCAGCCTCGACAGCCGCTCCGAGCAGGTCATCCTCGACACCCTGCGCCGCGCCGCCGAGCACCATACCACGCTGGTCATCGCCCACAGACTGTCGACCATCGTGGATGCCGACCAGATCCTGGTCATGGAACACGGCCGCATCGTCGAACGCGGCGCCCACCCGCAACTGCTGGAACGACAAGGCGTCTACGCCCGACTGTGGGAACTCCAGCGCCAGGAGGAAGAGGAAACGTCACCGGTGGGGGTGTAGAAAGGGAGGTGGTTGCACTTTTTCTTATAGCCACGGAAAGCACGGAAAACACGGACATGATTTTTGTGGGGCGCGCCTGGCGCGCCCCACAATGAGAGATGGGTTTTTTCCGTGCTTTCCGTGCTTTCCGTGGCTATATTTTCAGCACCCCGGCAGCGCCCACCACGCCCTAGGAAGGCGCCCCGCCATCCGAGCGCTGGGCGCGCAGCAGTTGGGTCTCGCGGGTCATGATGTGACGCACCAGCAGTTCGCGGTCGGATTCGCGGATGTGCTCGTAGGTGACGGCGATGCGCCAGGGGAACTGGAGCTGGCCGTCGTTGACGTGTTCGCACTTGACCACCCGGGCCACGGTCAGGATGCCCACCAGCGAGGGCAGCAGCACCATGCGCATCTCCAGCAGCGCGCCGACGGGGATCTGTTGCTGGGAGCGGAACGCCAGGCCGCCGGCGCTGATGTTCACCTCGCGCGTCGGCTGGGTCTCGATCTTCATCTCCTCGGCCACGAACAACTGTGCCAGGGTGTTGAGCTTCTGGTCGATGGCCTGCAGGCAGCGCACCAGCTCCGGCGACTGCGGCTGCAGGCGGTGCAGGAGATGGGCGATCTGGCGCGAGGTGGCCGCGAAACTGGAGGCGGTCATGAACTTGTCGGGCACGGCCGCATGGATCTTGTCCCGGATTGCCTCGACATCGGCCTCGTCGATAACGCGGTACTCCAGCGCGATCTGGTCGTCGATGCGGAAATATTCCCTGCGTTCTTCACTCATGTCGTCTGATTCCTGACCGTTCACCGGCTGCCCCCCGCCCTGATGCCCGGCGAGCCGGACCTGGCCTTGCTGCCGCGCGCCTTGATGCTCGCCTTCGTCGGGGCGGGCTTTGTGTTCCCGCCGGCTGCCGGCCTGGCGGCCGCCCTGGACGCGGGTGCTGTTTTCGCAGGAGCCTTCGCGGGAGCCGCCGCGCTGATGTCCTCCCCCTCCTTATCCTCACCTTGCATGAGAATGATTTCAACCCGGCGGTTCTTCGCCCGGTTGGCGGCGGAATCGTTGGGCGCCACCGGCCGGGTGTCGGCATAACCCTCGACCAGGAAGCGGTCGGCGGGCATGTCGGTGGCCAGCATCATCTCGTGCACCACGGACACGGCACGCGCCGAGGACAGTTCCCAGTTGGAGCGGAAGCGTTCCGTGTAGATGGGCAGGTTGTCGGTGTGGCCGGCCACCACGATCTTGCCTTCCGAGTTCTTCAGTATCTTCGCCACCTTCGCCAGCAGCGGCCGGAAAGTGCCCTTGAGTTCGGCCTGGCCGGAGCCGAAGGAGGCTTTCTCGCGCACCCGGATGATGATCTTCTGGCCTTCCAGCTCGACATCGACGGAGCCCGCCTTGATCTCGTGGCCCAGTGCGTTGCTGATGAGCCGGGCGCTCTTCTCCAGCTTCTTCAGGCGCTCGGCCTTCTCTCGCGCCTTGATCATTTCTTCCAGTGATTTGCGGTTTACCGGCACCGCTTCCTTCGGCTTCCGTGCAGCCAGTTGCTGCTCCGCCTTCAACTTTTCCTCCAGGCGAATGGCGGCGAGCTTCTTGGCCTTCTGCAAGGCCTGCTTCTGTTGGGCGCTGAGGCCGTCGGCCTGGCCCTTGCGGGTGCCCGGCATGAGCTGCGCCCGCTGGCCGGCCTGCTGACCAGCCTTGAGATCGGCCTTGGTGCCCGCCTTCTGCCCCGCATCGGCGTCGGCCTTCGCCCTGGCGCGTTCGTGCGGCTTGAAACTCGCTTCTCTGTCCGGCACCCGGTCGGCCCTGGGTGTCGGCACTGGGCGGCGGCGCTCCTTGCCCAGGTCCAGGTTGATGTTCTTGTCCGCCGTGGTCATCTGGCGGATGACATTGAAGGGTGTCGGCTCGGGCCGGCCGGGGCTGAATTCCTGGGCGATGACGTTGATGCCCTTGGGCGGCTCCTTGGCCTTGATCTCGCGCTGCACACCGAAGGCGAACTTCAGCGACCCGGCGAGCTGCTTGTACTTGGCCACGTCCATTTCCGAGAACGACAGCAGCAGCACGAAGAAGCACATCAGCAGGGACATCAGGTCCGCGAAGGTCATGACCCAGGCAGGTGCGCCTTCGTCCGCTTTCTTGGCAGGTGCGTCGTCCGACATGTTGCAGGCTTCCGTTGCGAATCGGGTCGTGGCGGCGCCGGATCAGGCCGCGTCGGCCGCCGCCTCACCTACGGTGTCGCGCTTGCTGGCCGGCAGATAGGTCTTGAGCAGCTCTTCCATGACACGCGGATTGAGACCTTCCTGTATGGAGCTGATGGTCTCGAGAATGAGTGCCTTGTTGAGACGTTCTTCCTGGCTGCGGTGGGCGAGCTTGTCGGCGATGGGCAGGGCGAAGGCATTGGCGATGACGGCCCCGTACAGGGTCGTCAGCAGGGCGACCGCCATGGCCGGACCGATGGACTTGGGATCGTCCATGGCCGACAACATCTGCACCAGGCCGATCAGGGTGCCGATCATGCCCATGGCCGGGGCCATGTCGCCGATGGCCTTGAAAATGGCCTGGCCGCGCTCGTGGCGCTCGATGGTCATGTTGATGTCCTTGGTAAGCATGCTGCGCACGAAATCCGGTTCGTGGCCGTCCACGCACAGCTGGATGCCGCGCTTGAGGAATTCGTTGTCGATGTCCTGGCCCTCCAGGCCGAGCACACCTTCCTTGCGGGCGATGTTGGCCAGCTCGACGCCTTCCTCGATGAGCTTCTTCGGATCCTCGGCTTTATTGATGAAGGCTTTCATGGCAACCTTGAAGGCGCTGAAGAAATGCCCCATGGGGAACTTCATCAGGACGGCGAATATGGTGCCGCCGCCGACGATCAGCAGCGAGGGAATGTTGACGAAGATGATTGCGCTGCCGCCGACCACAATAGCGGCGATGATGATACCAAAGGCGCCCAACAGCCCGACCAGGGTTGCGAGATCCATGAACGATTCTCCTTACTGCTTGCTTGCGAGGGTCAGACCCGTGTGGTTCACATCCGCTGTATCGCCGGACGCGGCCAGATCTTTAGGTGGGCGCACCCGGCCGCGAGACGGGGGAATGATTGAAATCCCCGCGAAAACAGCGCGGTACAATGGAGAGGAGAGACCTTGGCACAACGCAGTGTTCTCGTAACGGGCTGTTCCAGCGGCATCGGCTACTGCGCCGCCGGCCTGCTGCGGCAGCGGGGCTATCGCGTCTTCGCCAGCGCCCGCAAGGCATCCGACGTGGAGCGCCTGCGCGGCGAGGGATTCCAGTGCCTGCAGCTCGACCTGGATGATTCCGCCTCCATCCACTCGGCCGTGGACAGGCTGCTGGATGAGACCGGGGGACGCCTCTATGGCCTGTTCAACAACGCCGGCTATGGCCAGCCCGGCGCCATCGAGGATCTCGACCGCGCCGCCATCCGCGCCCAGTTCGAGACCAACGTGTTCGGCACCATAGAGCTGACCAGCCGCCTCATCCCGGTCATGCGCCGGCAGGGCGAGGGGCGCATCATCCAGAACAGTTCGGTTCTGGGCTTCGTGTCGCTGGCCTGGCGCGGCGCCTACAACGCCAGCAAGTACGCGCTGGAAGGGTTCTACGACACCCTGCGGCTGGAACTGGCCGGCAGCGGCGTGCACGCCATACTGATCGAGCCGGGCCCCATCACCAGCCGCTTCCGGCAGAATGCAAAACAGGTGTTCCTGCGCACCGTCGACAGGGAACACAGTGTACATCGCGACACTTACGCGGCCATGCTGAAACGGCTGGAGAAAGAAGGACCGGCAGCGCCGTTCACGCTACCGGCGGAAGCGGTGGTCGGGAAAGTCATCAAAGCGCTGGAGCATATCCCTCCGCGACCGCGCTACTATGTAACTTTCCCGACCTATCTATTCGGTTATCTGAAAAGACTGCTGAGCAGCCGAAGCCTGGATCGTGTACTGCACAAGATCTCCAGCGGCGAAAACGGGTAATCAACGCGCGACAAAGATTCTATCGGCAGCACAAGCGAGCATTCGTCGCCACACGTCGAAGACGCTAGAAGTTAAGACGCACACCCGCAAAATAGCGCTCGTCATCATCGGTGCCGAATTCCGCCTTGCCCACCAGATCGAGCTTCTTGGTCACCCTGAACAGGGCCGCCACCGTACCAAATCCCTCGTCCAGGTCTCCACCGATGCGATGATAACCGGCATCCAGTTCGAGCTTCTTCAATGCCTGAAAACGCAGTCCTGCCGTGTAATCGGCACCCAGATCGGTATTGGAACTCACATTGCTGTCGTTCAATTTCGAGTTGAAGTAGAGGAATTCGCCGTACACATCCAGCTTCTTGGCAACAATGGGGAAGTGTCCAAGCAGTCCGCCGGCGAAACGCGTTTCACTTACCGAGTCACCCGACAAGTCGAGGCGGCTACGGCCGAACTGGGCACGCAGCGAGATATACTTGTAGATACCGAAGGCGCCATCCACGGCAACGCCATCCTCGTGGATGTCGTTGTACGGAGTATCCGAAGTGTCGAAGTTCTGACGCAGGTAACCGAAGTCGGCGTAGCTGTAACTGAAGCCTTTCGCGGCTTGCACCGAACCGGCCATCCCAGCTGCCAACAGAACCATTGCCGCTGTAACAGCTTTTTTTATAACCATTTTTCTCTCCTCCTGATTATTTTGCCCGAGTCTGGACCCGGAAGCCGCAATACTACTGACTGGCCAATACTTGTTCAAGCAGCCGCCTGATTCCCGCCCCATTGAAAAGGGCGGCCAGAGGCCGCCCCGAAGACACGGGCTTCAGCAGCAATTTCAGGCCGCGCTGGCCTGCGCCGCCCGACGGCGGAACACCAGCTGGCCGTCTTCGACGTCCACCGCGATGGTGTCGCCCGGATGGAACTCGCCGGCCAGGATGCGCTGGGCCAGCGGGTTCTCCAGCTGGTGCTGGATGGCCCGCTTGAGCGGCCGCGCCCCGTAGACCGGGTCGAAGCCGGCCTCGCCGAGCTTGTCCAGGGCGGCATCCGTGAGCTCCAGTGACAGATCCCGCTCCGCCAGCCGCTGGCGCAGGTAGTCGATCTGGATGTTCGCGATGGCCCGGATCTGCTCGCGGCCCAG
>JALSRI010000220.1 GCA_026984835.1 Thiohalobacter sp.
ACCAGTGCCAGTACGAACTGGTGCGGCTGCTGGTCGGCCGGACCACCCCGTTCACGGCGG
Source organism: Thiohalobacter sp. (assembly GCA_026984835.1). Classification (GTDB taxonomy): domain Bacteria; phylum Pseudomonadota; class Gammaproteobacteria; order DSM-19610; family DSM-19610; genus JALSRI01. Next base: position 61 of record JALSRI010000220.1, read on the forward strand.
TCGGCGACGACGACCAGTCGATCTATGCCTGGCGCGGCGCCGACCCGGCCAACCTGCTGCGCCTGCAGCAGGACTTCCCGCGCCTCGAGGTGGTCAAGCTGGAGCAGAACTACCGCTCCTCCGGCTGCATCCTGAAATGCGCCAACCACCTGATCGCCAACAACCCCCATGTGTTCGAGAAAAGCCTGTGGAGTGAACTCGGCTACGGCAGCCGCCCGCGCGTGCTGGCGGCCCGCGACGCCGACCACGAGGCCGAACGCGTGGTATCGGAGATCCTGCACCACCGCTTCACGCACGGCACGCCGCCCGGCGACTACGCCATCCTCTACCGCGGCAACCACCAGTCGCGGCCCTTCGAGAAAGTGCTGCGCGAGCACGGCATTCCCTACCATCTCAGCGGCGGCACGGCGTTCTTCGACTACACAGAGGTCAAGGACCTGCTCGCCTACCTGCGGCTGCTGGCCAACCCCGATGACGACCGCGCCTTCCTGCGCGTGGTCAACACGCCGCGCCGCGAGATCGGCGCAGCCACCCTGGAGAAGCTGGCCGGTTACGCCGGCGAGCATGGCCTGGGCCTGCTGGCGGCCTGCTTCGAGTCCGGCCTGGAGACGGTGCTGGGCAGGCGACCCATCGGCAGGCTGCGGCTGTTCGCCGACTGGCTGGCGGCGCTGGCGGAACAGGCCGAGGACGGCGAACCGCTGCCGCTGGTGCGCCAGCTCCTCACCGACATCGACTACGACGCCTGGCTGTACGACAACAGCAAGGATCCGGAGGAAGCCGAACGCCGCCAGCAGAACGTGGCCGACCTGCTCGGCTGGCTGGAACGCCTGGCCGCCGGCAGCGAGAGCGACGCCCGCCTGGCGGACCTGGTCAACCGCATCACCCTGCTCGACCGCCTGGACCGGGACGATGACGGCGGCGATGGCTGCGTGCGGCTGATGACGTTGCATGCGGCCAAGGGCCTGGAGTTTCCGCACGTATTCCTGGTCGGCATGGAAGAGGGTCTGCTGCCGCACCGCGCCAGCATCGAGTCCGACAGCCTGGAAGAGGAACGGCGCCTGGCCTACGTAGGCATCACCCGCGCCCGCAAGACGCTGACCTTCACCTTCGCATCGAAGCGCAAGCGCGCCGGGGAATGGGAAAGCTGCGAGCCGAGCCGCTTCCTGGCCGAGCTGCCGGAGGAGGACCTGGAATGGGACCGCCCGGACGCGGCCGCCGACGCCGGAAGGCGCCAGCAGCGCGGCCGGGCGCACTTGTCCAACCTGAAAAGCCTGCTGTCCTGAGCCGGACGCCGCCTCAGTTGGTCTGGACGGTCATCTTGACCAGGTTCAGCGTATAGGGATAGCCGCCGCCACCGGCGCCGGTGAAATACAGCGTGTTGCTGCCGGTGCCCTTGGGAATCATGGAACCGATGAAACCGCCGCTGAAAGTCCCCACCTGCGTCCAGGGCCCCCAGGGCTGGTCGGCGGCGAACAGCGAGCCGCCCGGCCCGGCCTCGGCCCAGCCGCTGAA
>JALSRI010000221.1 GCA_026984835.1 Thiohalobacter sp.
CCTCGGTCCGGCAGGGGTCCATCGCCGCCGCCAGGTCCAGCACCTCGACCAGATCACCGCTTGCCTTGTGACGAAGATACATGACGTGCTCCTCTTGTTTTCAGTCATCTCATACAATAAATATAGCCGTTTCCGGGGTTGCGATCCGGCGCCGTTCCCAACCCCGGCGCCGCGCGGGTTTCTATACCTGCTGCGGCAAAGTACGTATGCTACGGGGTTTGCCGAAGATACAGGTCCGAGATGTCCAGCGACACCTACAATATCGAGGTCCAGGTCGAGACCCAGTACGTCGAGGAACAGTCCCTGCCCGACCAGGACCGCTACGTGTTCGCCTATACCATTACCATCAGCAACCGCGGCAACATACCAGCCCGGCTGCTGACGCGCCACTGGATCATCACCGACGCCAACAACAAGGTGCAGGAAGTGAAGGGCGAAGGCGTGGTCGGCGAACAGCCGCACCTGCAGCCCGGCGAACAGTTTCGCTATACCAGCGGTACCATCATCGAGACTCCGGTCGGCAGCATGCGCGGCAGCTACCAGATGATCGCCGACGACGGCGTCGAATTCGACGCCCAGATCCCGTCCTTCACCCTGTCCATCCCACGGACGCTTCACTAGGCGCCCGGTGGCGACCTGGGCCATAGGCGACGTACAGGGCTGCTACGACGAGTTGCGCGGCCTGCTGGACCGGATCGGCTTCGACCCGGCCGGCGACCGGCTGTGGTTTGCCGGTGACCTGGTCAACCGCGGCCCGAAGTCGCTCGAGGTGTTGCGCTTCGTGCGTGACATCGGCGCCGTCACCGTGCTTGGCAACCACGACCTGCACCTGCTCGCCTCTGCCTGCCGGCCGCAGCACCGCAAGCGCAAGGACACCCTGGACCAGGTGCTCGCCGCTCCCGACGCCGACGAACTGCTGGACTGGCTGCACCGTCGGCCCCTGCTGCATCACGACCCCGACAGCGGCTACACCCTCATCCATGCCGGCCTGCCGCCACAGTGGGACCTGGACAAGGCGCGCGCCTGCGCCCGCGAAGTGGAGGCGGTGCTGCGCGGCCCCGACTACAGCCGCTTCTTCGACGACATGTACGGCGACGACCCCGTGCAGTGGTCCGAGGACCTGGACGGCAACGCACGGCTGCGCTACATCGTCAACTGCTTCACCCGCCTGCGCTACTGCGACGCCCAGGGGCGCCTGGCGCTGCAGGAGAAAGGCCCGCCCGGCAGCCAGCCGCCCGGCTTCCGGCCCTGGTTCGCCTGGCCGCAGCGCCGCAGCCGCGACATGAACATCCTGTTCGGCCACTGGTCGACGCTGGGCCGCTACGACGGCGACGGCGTGCACGCGCTGGACACAGGCTGCCTGTGGGGCGGCAGGCTGACCGCCTTCCGCGTCGACGCCACCCCCCGGCGCGTGGAACTCGACTGCCCCGGCGCGCGCAAGCCCGGAAGCCACGACAACCGCAGCCGCCCGTAGGGCGGGGTGACGAAGGAACCCCACCACAACCGTTCGGCGGCCACGTTGCGAAACGGGGCGCAATGGCGTGGGTTGTCATGGTCGAATGCAAGGGACCGGGCCCGTGCGGCGGCAGCCACCGCGCCGGCGTCGTGGTGGGGTTCGCTGCGTTCACCCCACCCTAGGTGTTCGTCGGCGCACCTTCTTCGCCAGTCGCCGGGTGGGAGCGGGGCATGCGTTCCAGGACGACGAAGCTGTAGTCGTACTCGTTGTTCTCGTCGGCGGCGAAATCCTCGCGGCCGATCTCGCGCCAGGCGTCGCGGTCGAATTCCGGGAACCGGGCGTCACCTTCCACTTCGGCATGGACCAGGGTCAGGTAGAGACGGTCGGCGCGGTCGAGCAGCAGCGCATACAGCTGGGCGCCGCCGATGACCATCAGTTCGTCGCTGCCGGCCGCCGCCGCCAGCGCCTCGTCCACCGAACGCACCACCGTGCAGCCTTCCGCGCGAAAGGCCGGGTCGCGGCTGAGGACGATATTGTGCCGGCCGGGCAGCGGCCGGCCGATGGACTCGCAGGTGCGGCGACCCATCAGGATGGGCTTGCCCATCGTCAGGGCCTTGAAGTGCCTGAGGTCGGCCGGCAGCCGCCAGGGCAGGCCGTTGTCGCGGCCGATCACGCCGTTGTCGGCCAGGGCGGCAATCAGCGACAGCCGCATCAGACCGCGACCGGGGCCTTGATATGGGGATGCGGATCGTAGTCGACCAGTTCGAAGTCCTCGAACCGGAAGGCGAACAGATCGTCCACGGCCGGGTTGAGCTGCATGCGCGGCAGCGGCCGCGGCTCGCGCGCGAGCTGGGTGCGCGCCTGTTCCAGGTGGTTCAGATACAGGTGGGCGTCGCCCAGGGTGTGCACGAAATCGCCCGCCTCCAGACCGGCCACCTGCGCCATCATCCGGGTCAGCAGCGCATAGGAGGCGATATTGAACGGCACGCCCAGGAAGATGTCGGCGCTGCGCTGGTACAACTGGCAGGACAGGCGGCCGTCGGCCACGTAGAACTGGAACAGGGCGTGGCAGGGCGGCAGCGCCATGTTGTCGATCTCGCCCACGTTCCAGGCGCTGACGATGAGACGGCGCGAATCCGGATTGCTGCGGATCTGCTCCAGCACCCGGGCGATCTGGTCGATGTGGCGACCGTCGGCGGCCGGCCAGGAGCGCCACTGGTAGCCGTACACCGGCCCCAGGTCGCCGTTCTCGTCGGCCCACTCGTCCCAGATGGTGACGCCGTTGTCGTGCAGGTATCGGATGTTGGTGTCCCCTTTCAGGAACCACAGCAGCTCGTGGATGATGGAGCGCAGGTGCAGCTTCTTGGTGGTCACCACCGGGAAGCCCGCGCCCAGGTCGAAGCGCATCTGGTAGCCGAACACGCTGAGCGTGCCGGTGCCGGTGCGGTCCTCCTTGCGCGCGCCGTGCTCCAGCACGTGGCGCATGAGATCGAGATACTGTTTCACGTCTGGCCTGCAGTCTGGTGGGGTGGTCGGGGTATTTTAACCACAAAGGCGCGCAAAGGCGCACAAGGGTGAAAAAGACATCTACCGCGAAGGACGCGAAGGGCGCGAAGGAAAGATTTTTCAGGTTTTTTCCCTTCGCGTCCTTCGCGGTTGAAAAAGCTTTACCCTTGTGCGCCTTTGCGCGCCTTCGTGGTTGACCGTCCCACCCCGCCCCCCCGATACGCCAGCCACAACAGCAGCACACCGAACAGGATCATGGGCGCCGACAGCAGGTGGCCCATGGTCACCCAGCCTAAGGCGATGAAGCCGATGTGGGCGTCGGGCTGGCGCACGAACTCGACGGCGAAGCGGAACAGCCCGTAGCACAGCAGGAACAATCCCGACACCGCCCGCACCGGCCGCGGCCGGCGGGCGAACAGCCACAGGATGACGAACAGCACCAGCCCTTCCAGCAGCGCCTCGTAGAGCATGGAAGGATGACGCGGCCGGTTGTCGACGAAGGGGAACACCATGCCCCAGGGCAGGTCGGTGGGCCGGCCCCAGAGTTCGCCGTTGATGAAGTTGCCGATGCGCCCGGCGCCCAGGCCGATGGGCACCAGCGGGGCGATGAAATCCGTCACCTGGAAGAAGCCGCGACCCGTCTTGCGGCCGTACAGCCACATGGCCAGCAATACGCCCAGCAGGCCGCCGTGGAAGGACATGCCGCCCTGCCAGACCCGGAACAGCATGAGCGGATCGTCCAGGAACAGGCCGAAGTTGTAGAACAGCACATAGCCGACGCGCCCGCCCAGCACCACGCCCAGGGCGCCGTAGAACAACAGATCGCCGATCTCGTCCGGGTCCCAGCCGGAACCGGGCCGGCGCGCCTGCACCCGTCCCAGCCACCAGGCGGCGACGAAGCCGACCAGGTACATGAGCCCGTACCAGTGCACCGCCACCGGGCCGAAGGACACGGCGACGGGATCGATGTCCGGATACCTCAACACGAAAAATTCCTCTCCTTATACCCTCGATAACCGCCACCGGCCGGTGTCGTGCCTTCCGCGGCGTTGTACCTGAACGCCATGACGCAAAGACGCCAGGAAAAAACGAAACAAAGAACCTTTGCGCCCCTCTGCGCCCTTGGCGCCTTTGCGGTGGATTTCATGCCACCCCCCCTACGCCGGCAGCACCCGGCAGAACAGCGCCTTCAGGTAGCGCGTCTCCGGGATGGCCGGATGCACCGGGTGATCCGGACCCTGCTGGCCCCGCTCCAGCACCTGGAGCTGCCGGTCCAGGTGACGGGAGGTCTGCAGCAGAATGCGCTGCAGATGGTCTTCGGCCAGGTGCTGCGAGCAGGACGCCGACACCAGCAGGCCGTCCTTCGCCAGCACCTGCATGCCGAGCTGGTTGAGGCGGTGGTAGGCCTGTTCGCCGGCCTTCGTATCCTTGCGGCGCTTGATGAAGGCCGGCGGGTCCAGCACCACCACGTCGAAGCGCTCGCCGCGCGCGCGCAGGGCGGACAGCGCCTCGAAGGCGTCGCCCGGCTCGGTCGCCACCCGCTCCCCGACGCCGTTGCGGGCGGCGTTGTCCCGCACCCGCGCCAGCGCCTGGGCGGAGGCGTCCACGCACAGCACCTGCGCGGCGCCGGCCAGCGCCGCGCGCACGCCCCAGGCGCCCACGTAGCTGAACAGGTCCAGCACCCGGCGCCCGGCCACGTAGTCGCACAGCCGGGTGCGGTTCATGCGCTGGTCGAAGAACCAGCCGGTCTTCTGGCCCTGCTGCAGGGCGATGCCGAAACGCGCGCCCTGCTCCACCACCCCGGTCTCCTCCGGCACCTCGCCGACCGTCGCCACGTAGCGGTCCAGCCCTTCCAGGGCGCGCACGCCGCTGTCGTTGCGCAGCAGCACGCCGCGCGGCCGGAACACCCTGTGCAGCGCCTCCAGGATGTCGTCGCGCACCCGCTCCATGCCGGCCGTGTTGCACTGCACCACGAACAGGTCGTCGTAGCGGTCCACCACCAGTCCCGGCAGGCCGTCGGCCTCGCCGTACACCAGCCGGTAGAAGGGCGTGTCGAACAATCGCTCGCGCAGCGACAGCGCCACCTGGAAGCGGTGCACCAGCAGCGAGCGGTCCAGCCGGTAGCGCGGGTCGCGGCTCACCAGCCGGGCACAGATGAGCGAATTGGGGTTGACGTAACCGCTGCCCAGCGGCTTGCCGTTGTGGGCCTGGATCAGCACCGGCTCGCCGGGCTCGAAGGCCTTGAGCGGCGTGGCGCGGGTGTCCACCTCGTTGGAATAGACCCACAGGTGACCGGCGCGCAGGCGGCGTTCCTCGTTCTTCTTCAGGCGCAGCGGCGCCGGCTCGGCGGCGGTGGAGACGGGCATGATCGGGTCCAGGGAACTCATGATGACGCTTCGAGGGCGCAAGGTTACGCGCTGGCGGCCGGATCGTCGAGTCGGGCGGGACGCCCGATCAACAAGCGCGCCGGCCACAGCACCACCGAGCCGCCGCGGTAACGCTGCCAGTAGACGCCGGCCGGCACCGCCGGGGCCGGGTCGGGGTAATAGACCAGCAGCCAGGCCCGCGGATGCGCGCGCAGCCACGGCGCCACCGCCGCGCGCCGTTTCAGCACCACCAGGGGCTGGCGCAGGCGGCCGGGAAAATGGTACTGGCCGTGGTACTTGCCGAGGTTGGCCACCACCACGCCCTGCGCCTGCAGCGAGGCGATGCGGCGCGCCAGCGGCGTCACGTCGAAGGGCGCCCGCACGAACGGCACCACCAGCAGGTGCGCGGCCACCACCAGCGCGGCCATGGCCGTGGCGACACGCCGCGCGCGCGGCAGCAGGTCCGCGGCGCCGGCCCGCGTCAGCAGGCGCGCCGCCAGCAGCGCCAGCAACGGCAGCAACGGCAGCAGGTACTTGGCCTGCTTGCCGCTGATCAGGCTGAACAGCAGCAGCGCCGGCAGCAGGCCGGCCAGGCAGAAGCGCAGGCCGGCGTCCAGCCGCAGGCCGCTGCCGCGCAGACGGCGCCACAGGGGCGGCCAGGCCACCCAGGGCAGAGTCATCAGCGGGAGCAGCGCCAGGTAGGTCCACCAGGGCGCGCGGTGCGCGAACGAATGCACCACCCGGCCCGCCGACTGGCCCCAGAAGATGGCCTGCCGGTAGGCCCCGCCGCCCGCCTGCGCGGCCGGCAGCGCCCAGGCCAGCGCGATCAGCAGCCCGAGCGCCAGGGCGCCGGCGGCGCCCAGGTACCAGCGCAGCCCGGCGCGCCCCGGCGCCCACAGGGGCGCCAGCAGCGCCGGCGGCAGCACCGCCACCAGGATCACCGGCCCCTTGGCCAGCCCCCCCAGGCCGATACCCAGTCCGGTCAGCAACCAGCCCCGGCCATGCCCGCCGGCCGCCTGCGCCAGCCCCAGGAAGGCCAGCAGGGCGCACAGGGTCAGCAGCAGGTCGAACTGCACCAGGGTCATGAACAACAGCCAGAACAGGGTGCCGAACAGCAGCCACACCGCCAGCGGGCCGGCCAGCGGATCGTCGGGCCACAGCGCCCGCGCCAGCCGGGCGGTGAGCCACAGGCAGGCCAGCGCCAGCAGCGGCGCCAGCAGCCGCGCGCTCCAGGCATTGACGCCGAACAGCGCCCAGCCCGCCTGCACCAGCCAGAACAGCAGCGGCGGCTTGTGGCTGTAGGGCTGGCCATTCAGCCAGGGCACCAGGAAATCGCCGTGCTGCCACATCTCCCAGGCCACGGCCAGGTAGCGGGTCTCGTCGACGGGCAGCAGCGGGCGGGTCAGCAGGGCGGTGGCGGTCACCGCCGCCCACAGCCCGAGCAGGCGCCAGGGCGCGCTGTCGGCGGGCCGGCTCAGGCGCTCCGCTCCGCCTGCAGGCCGCCCCGGTAGCGGCGGTACAGGTGCAGCCCCAGCACGCCGGAGACGAGGAACAGCAGCACGCCGATGCCGATGCGCAGGCCGGGATCGACGCGCACGCCACTGCCGATGAGGGCGAAGATCAGCATCTGCGGCACATAGCCCAGCGCCGAACCGGCGAAGAAAGGCCCGGCGCGCACGCCGGACAGGCCCGCCGCCAGGTTGACCAGCAGGTTGCTGCCGGCCGGCAGCAGGCGCACCAGTACCGTGGCGCCGAAGGTGTTGTCGTGAAGGAAGGCCGCGACCCCCGCGATGCGGGCCGGCACCCGCACGCCGCCCAGGCCGCGCCCGGCCAGGCGACCGTAGCCGAAGCTGAGCATGCAGCCCAGCACCACCGCCGCCGTCGCCAGCCCGGTGCCGATGAGCAGGCCGTAGCCGTAGCCGCCCAGAAAGGCCACCGCCTGCCGCGGCAGCCCCACCGAGGCGAACAGCGCACCGGCGGCCACGAACAGCAGGTTGCCGGCCAGCCCCTGGCCGCGGATCTCGGCGTCGATCCAGGCCTTGTCCGGCAGCGCGCCGAACAGCCCGGAGCGCGCCACCCAGGCGACGCCCACCAGCAGCGCGATCAACAGCAGGCCCCTGCCGAGGCGACGCCAGTCCGCCACTCAGTCCACCTCGCTCACGCGCGGGCGCAGGCTGCGCCGGCGCAGCCACATCACGCCGGCCAGGTCGACGAGGCCCACCCACAGGCGGTTGTGCAGACCGTACTTGCTGGTTCCGTGCCGGCGCGGCCGGTGGTTGACCGGCACCGAGCGCACCCCGCCGCCCTCGCGCAACACCAGCGCCGGGAGGAAACGGTGCATGTGATCGAAGCGCGGCAGCTGCAGGCAGGCCTCGCGCCGCAGCAGCTTCAGGCCGCAGCCGGTATCCGGCGTCAGGTCGCCGAGCAGGCGCCCGCGCACGGCGTTGGCGACGCGCGAGGACAGGCGCTTCAGCCAGCCGTCGCGGCGCCGGGTGCGCCAGCCGGTCACCAGCCACAGCCCGTCGCCGGCGCAGGCCATGTCGTAGAGCGCCGGGATGTCGGCCGGATCGTTCTGGCCGTCGCCATCCAGGGTGGCGACCCAGGGCGCGCGCGCCGCCCGCAGGCCCGACAGCAGCGCCGCGCTCTGGCCGTGGTTTCCGGCATGGCTCAACACCCGCAGCAGCGGGTGTTCCCCGCGCAGGACGGCCAGCCGCTCGCGGGTGGCGTCGCTGCTGCCGTCGTCGACGAAAATCACCTCGTACTCCAGCCGGCCGTCCAGCGCGGCGCGGATCTCCTCCAGCAGCGGCCGGACGTTGTCCTGCTCGTTGAAAACGGGAATGACGACCGAGAGGTCCATATCCCGTTAGCATACCCGATCCCCGCCGCCGGCGCCGGTGTCGCGGCGGCCCCGGCGTATCGCCCGGTATGTCTCCGGACCGGAATCATGGCGGGGTTCGCTGTGCTCACCCCGCCAGTCCCGGCTCCCATCAGGGAGCCTGGGGCGGGGCGTCTTCTCCGAGGCGACTGGCGCAGCCCCGGAGCCGCGGAGAAGACACCGCGGCCCCGGGCGGGAATCAGCGAAGCCACCCAACAGCCCGCCACCGGCTCCGACAGACGCCGCGCGCGCACTCCACTGCCGAATGAAGGACTGGCCGACCTTGTGCGGGCATGGCGGGACGCTTATAGTTGACCAATTCACTAAGGAATTGGCCGCCCCATGCCCAACCACCTCAAAGACGAAACCAGCCCCTACCTGCTCCAGCACGTCGACAACCCCGTCGACTGGTATCCCTGGGGGCCGGAGGCGCTGGACAAGGCGCGCCGCGAGAACAAGCCCATCCTGCTCTCCATCGGCTACTCCGCCTGCCACTGGTGCCACGTCATGGCCCACGAGTCCTTCGAGGACCCGGACACGGCGGCAGTCCTGAATGAGCTGTTCGTCAACATCAAGGTCGACCGCGAGGAACGCCCGGACCTGGACAAGATCTACCAGACCGCCCATTCGCTGCTCACCCGGCGCACCGGCGGCTGGCCCCTGACCCTGTTCCTGACGCCCGAGGGGCAGATCCCGTTCTTCGGCGGCACCTATTTTCCGAAGGAACCGCGCCACGGCCTGCCCGCCTTCACCGACCTGTGCCGGCGGGTCGTCGCCTTCTACCGCGACAACCACGACGACATCGAGCGCCAGAACGCCTCGCTGACCGACTTCATGGCCAACATGAACCGTGCCGATCCGGCGCCCGCCGACAGCCTCGACGCCTTGCCGCTCGACGTGGCGCGCCAGCAGCTCGAAAAGCAGTTCGACGCCACCTGGGGCGGCTTCGGCGGCGCACCCAAGTTTCCCCACCCGACCAGCATCGAGCGCCTGCTGCGCCACTGGGCGGCCAGCCGTGCGAGCGGCCGGGAAGACGGGCGGGCGAAACACATGGCGCTGTTCACCCTCGACCGCATGGCGCTGGGCGGCGTCTACGACCAGCTCGGTGGCGGCTTCTGCCGCTACTCGGTGGACGAACAGTGGATGATCCCGCACTTCGAGAAAATGCTGTACGACAACGGCCCGCTCATGGCCCTGTACGCCGAGGCCTTCGCCGCCACCGGCCAGCCCCTGTACCGGCGCATCGTCGAGGAGACCGCCGACTGGACGGTGCGGGAAATGCAGGCGCCGGAAGGCGGCTACTATTCCAGTCTGGATGCCGACTCCGAGGACGAGGAAGGCCGATTCTACGTATGGACGCCGGACGAGGTGAAGGCGCTGCTGGACGACGACGAATATGCGGTGTTCGCGCCCCGCTTCGGCCTCGACCGGCCCGCCAACTTCGAGGGCCACTGGCACCTGCACCTGTACCGCAGCACCGGGGACATCGCCGCGGCGCAGGGACTGGACGCCGCCGAAGTCGAACGCCGCATCGACAGCGCCCGGCGCAAACTGTTCGAGGCACGCGAGCAGCGCGTACGCCCCGGCCGCGACGACAAGATCCTGGTGTCCTGGAACGCCCTCATGATCCGTGGCCTGGCCATCGCCGGCCGCCACCTCGGCGACCCGCGCTTTGCGGATTCCGCCACCCGGGCGCTGGATTTCATCCGCGCCACCCTGTGGCGGAACGGCCGCCTGCTGGCCACGTACAAGGACGGCCACGCCCACCTGGACGCCTACCTGGACGACTACGTGTTCCTGGCCGACGCCATCCTGGAATTGCTGCAGCTACGCTGGCGCAGCGAAGACCTCGACTTCGCCATCGAGCTGGTGGAAGCCGTGCTGGCGCACTTCGCCGACCCGGCCGGCGGTTTCTTCTTCACCGCCGACGACCACGAGTCCCTGATCCAGCGTCCCAAGCCGCTCGGCGACGACTCGCTGCCGGCCGGCAACGCCGTCGCCGCGAAGGTGCTGGGCCGGCTCGGCCACCTGCTGGGCGAGACCCGCTACCTGGACGCGGCCGAGGCCACCCTGCGGGCCGCCTGGCAACCCCTGCAGGAAGCCCCCTGGGGCCACACCGGCCTGCTGGTGGCGCTGGAGGAATACCTGCAGCCACCGGACCTGGTGGTGCTGCGCGGCCGCGACGAAACGGAACTGGCGGCGTGGCAGACGCAACTGGCCCGCGACTACGCACCGCGGCGATTATGCTTCACCATCCCCGCCGACGCCGGCGATCTGCCAGGCCTACTGGCGGAGCGGCCAGCCGACGATACCACCACGGCCTGGGTGTGCAGCGGAACGAGCTGCCAGCCGCCTTTGACCTCCGTAGAAGCGGTGAAGGCCGCCATCGGGAGCTGAGGAAACACCACAGGACGAAGCCCGGGCCCTGACGCGACACGTATTGCTTCATTCTGCCGCGGCGGGGACGGCGTTGACAGGAGTGGCAGGAAAAAAATGGCTCTTGGCCTGACCGGGTGGGTAAGCGCGGCGGGGAAGCCCCAAAAAAGGGAGGGGGACGGAGCCCCCTGCGATCGTCAGGCCAGCTTCAGGGTCTGGTTGAAGGTGTCGCGGTAGCGCTGCTCGAATTCGTCATGGCTGAAGCGGTGGTTCTGGGTGCCGTGCTTTTCGATCTTGATGGCGCCCATGAGGGCGGCGATGCGGCCGGTGGTTTCCCAGTCCAGACCGTTCAGCAGCCCGTACAGCAGACCGCCGCGGTAGGCGTCGCCGCAGCCGGTGGGGTCGACCACGGCGTGGGCGCGGGCGGTGGGGATATCCAGCCGGGTGCCGGCTACATAGATATGAGACCCTTCTCCGCCGAGGGTCACGATCAGCGCCTCGACCCGTTCGGCGATCTCGTGCGGCGACCAGCCGGTGCGGTCGCTGAGCAACTGGGACTCGTAGTCGTTCACGCACACCCAGGTGGCCTGGTCGATGAAGGTCTTGAAGTCGTCGCCGGTGAACAGGGGCATGGCCTGGCCCGGGTCGAAAACGAAGGGAATGCCGGCCTCGACGAACTGCGCGGCGTGGTCGATCATGCCCTGGCGGCCGTCCGGCGACACGATGCCCAGCTTGACGCCGGCGGCGTCGCCGATCGTCACCTCGTGCGCAAAATCCATGGCGCCGGGATGGAAGGCAGTGATCTGGTTGTCGTCCTGGTCGGTGGTGATGAAGGCCTGCGCCGTGTAGGCGTTCCCGATTTCCCTGATGTGGGTGCGCGGAATGCCATGCTCGTCCAGCCACTGGGCATAGGGCGCGAAGTCCTTGCCGACCGTGCCCATGGGCAGCGGATCGCCGCCCAGCAGCTTCAGGTTGTAGGCGATGTTGGCCGCGCAGCCGCCGAACTCGCGCCGCATCTCCGGCACGTGGAAGGCCACGTTCAGAATGTGCACCTTGTCGGGCAGGATGTGGTTCTTGAACTTGTCCTGGAACACCATGATGGTGTCGTAGGCAAAAGAGCCGCAGATGAGTGCTGTCATTGGTCAGGTTCCGTGACTGGACTTTCAAAAAACATGATAACCGCCAAGACGCCAAGAAGAACGCTTCTTGTTCAGGCCCGGCGCGCTTCGCGTGCCGGCCTGAACACAAAATCTTGGCGCCCTTGGCGTCTTGGCGGTTGATTATTTTTCATTCCACCGCAAGTCGAGTTCCCGCGCCGCGCGCACTTCATCCAGGCGGCGCACCGGCAGGCTGTGGGGCGCCTCGTGCAGCAGTTCGGCGTTTTCCTCCGCCTCGCGCAGGATGTTCGTCATGGCCTCGACGAAGCCGTCCAGTTCCTCACGCGCCTCGGTCTCGGTGGGCTCGATGAGCAGACATTCCGGCACCAGCAGCGGGAAATAGGTGGTCGGCGCGTGGTAGCCGTAGTCCAGCAGGCGCTTGGCGAAGTCCATGGCGGTGACACCCAGTTCCTTCTGCTGGCGCTTGAGGGTGACGATGAATTCGTGGGTGGCGCGGCGGTCGGGGAAGGCCAGGTCGAAACCGGCCTCGGCCAGCCGCTTCATCAGGTAGTTGGCGTTCAGGGTGGCGTACTCGGCCACCCGGTGCATGCCCTCGCGCCCCAGCAGGCGCGCATAGACCCAGGCACGCAGCAGCACGCCGGCGTTGCCCATGAAGGCCGACAGGCGGCCGATGGTCTGCGGCCGCGTCTTCCCGGTGATCCAGTGGTATTCGTCGCCGTCGAAGCCCACCAGCGGCACCGGCAGGAAGGGTTCCAGCCGCTCGCTCACCCCCACCGGCCCGGCCCCTGGCCCGCCGCCGCCGTGCGGCGTGGAGAAGGTCTTGTGCAGGTTCATGTGGATGACGTCGAAGCCCATGTCGCCGGGCCGCACCTTGCCGAGGATGGCGTTGAGGTTGGCGCCGTCGTAGTACAGCAGGCCGCCGGCCTCGTGCACGGTCCTGGCGATGGCGTCGATGCGCCGTTCGAACACGCCCAGGGTGGAGGGGTTGGTCAGCATCAGGCCGGCGGTCTGCGGACCGACCGCCGCCTTCAGCGCCTCCAGGTCCACGTCGCCCTGGTCGTCGGTGGGAATCTCCCGCACGGTGTAGCCGCACATGGTGGCGGTGGCCGGGTTGGTGCCGTGCGCGGCGTCCGGCACCAGGATCTCGGTGCGGCCGCTGTCGCCCTGCGCCCGGTGGTAGGCGCGGATCATGGCCACGCCGGCGAACTCGCCCTGGGCGCCGGCCGCCGGCGTCAGCGACACCGCCTGCATGCCGGTGACTTCCTTGAGCATCTCCTGCAACTCGTACAGGCAGGCCAGGAAGCCCTGTCCAGCCGGGGCCGGCGCCAGCGGGTGACGCGCCAGGAAACCCGGCAGCATGGCCAGGGTGTTGCAGGCGCGCGGGTTGTATTTCATGGTGCAGGAACCCAGCGGGTAGAAGTGGGTGTCGATGGAGAAATTCTTCTGCGACAGGCGCGTGTAGTGCCGCACCACCTGCATCTCCGACACCTCGGGGAGCGGCGGCGTATCGTCGCGCAGCAGCTCCGGCGGCAGGTCCGACACCCCGGCCGCGGTGTCCGGTGCCTGCGCCTGGGCGCGGCGGCCGGGTTTTGAGTGTTCGAATATCAGCATTTTTTGTGAAACTCTTGTTTTAACCACGAAGGCGCACGAAGGAAAACAGGTTAACCGCGAAGGACGCGAAGGAACGCGAAGGGTGAAAACAGTAAAAGTTTTTCCTTCGCGTCCTTCGCGGTCAATAAACGATTTTTACAGATTTTCCCCAATGTTCCTTCGTGCGCCTTCGTGGTCAACAACCCCCTCAAAGCGCCGCCAGCGCCCTGTCGTAATCCGGCTCCTGGGCGATCTCCGGCACCAGTTCGGTGTAGACGACCTTGTCGTTCTCGTCGATGACGACGATGGCACGGGCGGTGATGCCGGCCAGCGGACCGTCCTCGATGAGCACGCCGTAGTCCTTGGCGAAATTGCGGCTGCGCATCATGGACAGGGGGACCACCTTGTCCACGCCCTCGGCGCCACAGAAGCGGGCCATGGCGAACGGCAGGTCGGCCGAGATCACCAGCATCACCACGTCGTCACGGCCGGCGGCGAAGTCGTTGAACTTCTTCGTCGAGGTGGCGCACACCGGCGTGTCCAGGCTGGGCACGATGTTGAGCAGTTTTTTCTTGCCCTTGAAATCGGCCAGGTGTACGTCGTTCAGGTCCTTGTCCACCAGGTGGAAGTCCGGCGCCTGGCTGCCGACCGGCGGCAGCTCGCCGTTGGTGTGGATCTCGTTGCCCTTGAGTGTGATCGTTGCCATGTTCTCTCTCCTTTCCCGTCTGTGTCACGCCATCTTCGGCTGTACCGGACAGCCGGCGCTGACCTGTCTGTCGATCATGCGCGCCAGGTGGTCCCGGTACAACTCGAGGTCGGCTTCTGTCTTGGTTTCGGTGGCGCACACCAGCAGCGCCTCGCCGAGTTCCGGATAGTCGTCCTTGAGGACGTAGCCCGGCTGCAGGTTGTGGGCATACAGCGGCCGCAGCAGGCGCTCCAGGGGCAGCGCGCTGTGCAGTACCGCCTCGTGGAAGAAGGGCCGCGAGAACAGCGGCCGGATGTGCTCGCTGCCGAGCTTGTCCACCAGCGCGCGGGTGTTGGCGTGGCAGGCCGCCGCCACGCGCCGCAGGCCTTCGCCTCCCAGCAGCGCCATGTGGATGGTGGCGGCGGTGACCAGCAGGCCCTGGTTGGTACAGATGTTGGAGGTGGCCTTGGAACGGCGGATGTGCTGCTCGCGCGCCTGCAGGGTGAGGGTGTAGCCGCTGCGGCCGTCGCGGTCGACGGTGCGCCCCACCAGGCGGCCCGGCATCTGCCGCACCAGCGCCTGGCGGCAGCACATGAAACCGAAATAGGGGCCGCCCGAGGACAGCGGCACACCCAGCGGCTGACCCTCGCCGACCACGATGTCGGCGCCCTTCCCGCCCCAGCGGCCCGGCGGCTTCAGCAGGGCCATGGCGACCGGGTTGACCACCCCGATCACCAGCGCGCCGTTGGCGTGCGCCCAGTCGGTGAGGGCGTCGACCTCCTCCAGGACGCCGAAGAAGTTGGGCTGGGGAACGACCAGGGCGGTGATGTCGGCGCCGGCGAAGTCCTGCAGACGGGCGGGATCGGTATGGCCGCCCTCGCGGTCGTAGTCGATCTCCACCAGCTCGATGCCCTGGGCCGCGACCAGGGTCTGCACCGTCCTGCGGTAGTCGGGATGCACGGTGCGCGGCATCAGGATGCGGCGCGACTTGGACTT
Source organism: Thiohalobacter sp. (assembly GCA_026984835.1). Lineage (GTDB taxonomy): Bacteria > Pseudomonadota > Gammaproteobacteria > DSM-19610 > DSM-19610 > JALSRI01. Next base: position 14,969 of record JALSRI010000221.1, read on the forward strand.
GCGGTTGGCGCGCACCGCCATCAGCACCGCCTCGGCCAGCGCCGAGGCGCCGTCGTAGAGCGAGGCGTTGGCCACTTCCATGGCGGTCAGGGCCGTGATCATGCTCTGGAACTCGTAGATGAGCTGCAGCGTGCCCTGGCTGGCCTCGGCCTGGTAGGGCGTATAGGCGCTGTAGAACTCGCCGCGGGTGGTGATCTCCCAGACCACGGCCGGGATGTGATGCTCGTAGGCGCCGGCGCCGATGAAACACAGCGGCTGGCCATCCTTCGCGGCGCGCTCGTGCATCAGCCGGGTCACGGCCTGTTCGGTCAGGCCGTCCGGAACGCCGGCCAGTTCGCCACAACGCAGGTGATCGGGAATCTCGTCGAACAGGTCCTCGATGCCGGCGACGCCGATGGCGTCCAGCATCTCGCGGACCTCGGCTTCGGTATGGGGGATGAACGGCATGCAGGCGCCCCGTCAGTGTTGTTCGGATTCCACGTACGCCAGGTAGGCGTCGGCGTCCATGAGCGCCTCGACGTCGGCCGCGCTGGCCGGGCGGATGCGCATGATCCAGCCGGCGCCGAACGGGTCCTGGTTGACCAGCTCCGGCGCGTCGGCCAGCTCCTCGTTGACTTCCACCACCGTGCAGGCGACCGGCGCATAGACGTCGGAAGCCGCCTTGACCGATTCCACCACGGCGCAGGCATCGCCGGCCTCGAACTCCTGGTCCACCTCCGGCACCTCGACATAGACCATGTCGCCAAGCTGCTCCTGGGCATGGTCGGTGATGCCGACGGTCACGGTGCCGTCCTCGTCGGTGCGCAGCCACTCGTGGCTTTTGGTATAACGCAGATCACTGGGTGCATCGCTCATGATGGCCTCTCCCGCGGTTCAAGTCCGAATCTTTGTCTTGCTTTCCGGGTAGTGGTTTGTCCAGCAAAAGGGCCGGGACCGCACCACCCTCTACACATCGACCAGCGCCTCGCCGCGGCGCACGAAGGGCGGCTTCACCACCCGCGCCTCCAGCAGCCGGCCGCGGATCTCGACCTGGCAGCGCTCGCCGGTGGCGGCCGGCACCCGCGCCAGGGCGATGGAACGGCCCAGGGTGGGCGAGAAGCTGCCGCTGGTGATCTCGCCCTCGCCGACGCCCTCGACGACCACTTTCTGGTGGTTGCGCAACACGCCCCTGTCCTCCAGCACCAGGCCCACCAGCTTGCGCGGCACGCCTTCGGCGCGCTGGCGTTCCAGCGCCGCCCGGCCGATGAAATCGCGGTCCTGCGGCTCCCAGCCGACGGTCCAGTCGAGGCCGGCTTCCAGCGGCGTCACGTCCTCGTCCATGTCGGCGCCGTACAGGGCCATGCCCGCCTCCAGGCGCAGGGTATCGCGTGCGCCCAGGCCGCAGGGCGCGACGCCGGCGGCCTCCAGGCCACGCCACAGGGTCACGGCGGCGTCGCCGGGCAGCATGATCTCGAAACCGTCCTCGCCGGTGTAGCCGGTGCGGGCGATGAACCAGTCGTCCAGCGCCGCCGCAAAGAACGGTGGCAGCAGCGCCGCCCGTTCGCGGTCGTCCGGGTCCAGCAGACCGAGCACGCGCTCGCGCGCCTGCGGCCCCTGCACCGCGACCATGGCCAGTTCCGGCCGCTCGGTGACGCGCACGGCGAACGGCTGCGCCTGGCGACCGATCCAGGCCAGGTCCTTGTCGCGGGTGGCGGAATTGACCACCAGGCGGAACGAGTCGTCCTGGAGGAAATAGACGATGAGGTCGTCGATCACGCCGCCGCGCTCGTTGAGCATGCAGCTGTACAGGGCCTTGCCGGCGTCGCGCAGCTTGTCGACGTTGTTGGCCACCAGCAGGCGCAGGAAGTCGCGGCAGCGCGCGCCTTCGAGATCGACCACCGTCATATGGGATACGTCGAACATGCCGGCGTCGCGCCGCACCGCGTGGTGCTCCTCGACCTGGGAGCCGTAGTGGATCGGCATGTCCCAGCCGGCGAAGTCGACCATCTTCGCGCCCTGGCGCAGATGTTCGTCGTGGAGGGGAGTCTGTTGGCCCATGGTTACCCTTATGTCCGGTGACAGCGGAAACAGGTCATCGCGATGACCGTCGCCGCCCCTCTGTCCGGTAACCTGAGAGTGTAGGCATGCCGCTCGGCAACGCCTCCCCTTCGGTGGACCGGTCCAACCGGTCGCTCTCCAGAGTCGGCCTGGCGCCCTGCGCCTGCCTGCCACGGTCCTTTTGCCTGAGCGTTTCCGGGCGAGTTGCGCCTTCGGCGGCCGGTCTCAACCGGCGCTCTCCCGCAGCGGTGTGAAAGCCGAGCGCAGACTATACCGTTCGTGGCGTCGCGCGCCAAGCGTGGGCGCAAGTTCTTGAAAGAAAAAATGAATAACCGCCAAGACGCCAAGAGCGCCAAGAAAAAAACCCATACTGATTTCGGCATGCGCATTTCGCGCGCCGCCGCCGGGAAAAAAACGGGTTTCCTGGCGCTCTTGGCGTCTTGGCGGTTATGTTTGAAATCAGGCCAAGGTTCGCCGCCCGCCCGTCACTCGATCACCTCCACCGCGTCCCCCACCCGGATCACGCCGCCGCTGCGGGGCACCAGGTTCTGGCCGAAATAGACGCCGCCTTCGGGACGCCGGCGGTAGGTGCCCAGGGTGCGCAACGGTTCCCTGTCGGGGTCCTTCTCGCCCCGGTCCGGATCGATGGTGGTGAAGATACAGCGCGAGCAGGCCTTGACTCCCTCGAACTCCACGTCGCCGATGCGGATGCGGCGCCAGGCGTCCTCGGCATAGGCGTCGGCGCCGGCCACCACCAGGTTGGGCCGGAAACGGCGCATGTCGACGGGGCGCTCCAGGCGCGTGTTGAGGTCCGCCAGCGACGCCTCGGAGATCAGCAGCAGGGGAAAACCGTCGGCGAAGCTGACCTCGTCACCGGGGCGGCCGTAGGCCGGATCGACGCCGCGGTGCAAGTCGTCGGTGAGCTGCACCAGCCGCACCGGCAGGCCCAGGTAGTCGCTGAACCAGGCATCGGCCTGCGGGTTGGCGGCCAGCGCCTCGACTCGATCCCGCCAGATCTCCACCGGCAGGCGCTCGCCGTCCAGCGGGTACAGCGGCACCTCGATCGAAGGCATACCCGGGCCCTGCACGTACAGGGCTGTCTCGCCGACGCGCGTCTGCACCATCGCCAGCCGCGGGTGCTTGCGCGCGGTGACGAACCGGCCCTCGCTGTCCACCAGCATCCAGCGCCGGTCCCAGGGCAGGCCGCGCGGCAGCACCTCGCTGTGCTGCAGGGCGATCCTGCGCGTCGATTTGATGGGATAGATATTGATTTCGCTCAGTTTCATCGATCTGCCCAGCCGCTTGCGGTCCTCGTCGCGGGCATTGTACCCGACCCTCGGGTCAACCCCAGGGTCGGAATAAAGGGCCGATACGCCCCCTCTACCCGTACGGAGCGCCGGGCCCGGCGGCACGACACCCGGCCGGCCCGAACACCACCAAACGAGGAGACCTTCCATGAAAGCTTTCGTCATCCGACTGCTCGGACACGCCCTGATACCCCTGGCGCTGCTGTTCACGGCACCCGCGACCGCCGACGAGGCGGGCCACGACAGGGACTACCGGACCTTCCACGCCGACGGCAGGATCGACTATGGCAAGGTCGGCGACTCCTACAGCGCCGACCTGGTCATGTACCTTGCCGGCAACCAGTTCATGGTCATGGAAGAGCTGATCCGGGACTTCCAGTCGCGCAACCCGGACATCAAGACCATCTACGTGGAGACCATACCGCCCGGCCAGATCCTCAAGGGCCAGATCCTCAAGCAGGGCAGGATCAACGGCAAGGACACGGCCCGCAATCCCGACCTGTTCGCCAGCGTCAACCTCGGCCACCTGAAGAAGCTGCGCGGCAAGGGCCTGATGAACGACTACATGATCTATACCCACAACAAGCTGGAACTCATGGTCGCCAAGGGCAACCCCAAGAACATCAAGGGCCCCGAAGACCTGGGCCGGGACGACCTGGTGCTGTCGCTGCCCAACCCGCTCACCGAGGGCATCTTCAAGTTCTATGGCGCCCGGATGCTGAGAGACCTGGGACTGTACGAGAAAGTGACCGCCAACAAGATGTGCCGTGGCTGCTGGGCCATCCCGGGCCACACCTGGTTCACCAAGCGCCACCACCGCGAGACGCCCTACCGCATCGAGCATGGCCAGGCCGATGTCGGCATCGTCTGGACCACCGAAATTGCGCACGCCAGGGCACAGGGCCGCGGCGTCGAGGGCGTGCCCATTCCACCACCGCTGAACATGGCGGACAGGGTCGGCTACGCCATCGGCATCCTCCGGACCGGGCGCAACCCCTACAACGCCAGCCGCTACCTGTCCTACCTGGCCACCGACCGTGCGCAGGGCATCTACGGCAAGTACGGTTTCGTGAAGGCGAACTGCGAGGACCTGAAACCGAAGCCGATTCCGGTACCGAAGAAATAGGCGCGGGCAGGAATCCGTTCTTTCCGGGGGGATATCCCATGCCGTTCCCCTCCGGGGAGGCGCCCCCCGGCCGGCCATGGTGGGGTTCCTTCGTCACCCCACCCTACGCAAGAAGGTAGGGTGGGGGTGAGCGCAGCGAACCCCACCAAAACGCCGGTTCTGCACCCGTCACCGCCCGGGGCTCCCCGGACGGTTTCGCTCACCCGCCCATGGCATACCGCATGATGGCCGTCTTGACCGGCGTCGCCGCGTCCACCAGATTCAGCCCCAGGCTGCGCGCCATCCTGAGCGGCGCCAGCCGGGAACCGAACAGCGCCTTGAAACCGTCCATGGCCGTCATCATGGCCACCACCTCGCCCTTGCGCGCGCGTTCGTAGCGGCGCAGCGTGTGCGGCAGGCCCGGGTCCCGGCCCCGCGCCAGGGCATCGGCCACCACCTGCGCCAGCACCCCGGCGTCGCCCAGGCCCAGGTTGACGCCCTGCCCGGCCAGCGGGTGGATGACATGGGCGGCGTCGCCGACCAGGGCCACGCGCGGTTTCACATAGGGTTCGGCGTGCTGACGCCGGAGCGGGAACAGCACCCGCTCGCCGGTCTCGACGATGTCGCCGAGGCGGTGCCCGAAGGCCTCGCCCAGCGCTGCCCGGAAGGCCGCGTCGTCCAGCGCCGACAGGCACTCGGCCTCGGCGCTGGTGGCCGACCAGACGATGGAGCAGCGGCCGTCGCGCAGCGGCAGAAAGGCCAGCGGCCCGGTCGGCAGGAAGCGCTGCCAGGCCGTCTCCTGGTGAGGCTCCTGCGTTTGCACCACTGCCACGATGGCCTTCTGGCCGTAGTCGGACGCGCGCGCCCGGATGCCGGCGAAGTCGCGCACCCGGGAAGCAAACCCGTCGGCGCCCACCAGCAGCCGGGCGCGCAATGCGCGGCCGTCCGCCAGGGTCGCCTGCGGCAGACCGTCCACTTCGGCGAAGGACGCCACCGTGGCCGGCACTTCGCGCCGCACCGCCGGCAATTGCAGCAAGCGTCGCCACAGGGCGCGGACGATGACGCGCGATTCGATGATATGCCCTAGGTACGGCTCGCCCAGTTCGGCGCTGTCGAAGCGGACACGGCCGCTGCCGCCGGCGTCCCACACTTCCATGGCCCGGAACGGACTGACGCCGCCGGCTTCGATGTCCTGCCAGGCGCCGAGCGCTTCCAGGAAAGCCTGCGAGGCGCGCGTGATGGCGTAGACGCGCATGTCGAAGCTGTCCGGCGGCCAGTCGAGGGGCGGCTGCACGGCGTGCACCAGCGCCGTGTCCACGCCGGCGCGGCCCAGCGCCGCCGCCAGCGACAGGCCGACGATGCCGCCGCCGATGACCAGGGTGTCGTGTACGGGGTTCATGTCAGCGGCAGGCCGCGCGCCAGCCGCGGCAGGCGGCCCGCGCGCCCCATGGTCAGGCGGCCGAACCAGCGCTTGGCCGGCGGACACAGGTCCATGGCCAGCATGCCGGCGTCGCGCGCCAGCGCCACCGGCGCCAGCGGCTGGGCGAACAGCCGCACCAGGCTGTCGGTGAAGAACATGACCCGCTGCTGGTCGCGGCGGCGCCACGCGGCATAGCGCTCCAGCACCGCCGGATCGCCGCAGTCCCGGCCGGCAGCCCGCGCGTCGACCACCACCTCGGCCAGCGCCGCCACGTCGCGCAGGCCCAGGTTGAAACCCTGGCCGGCGATGGGGTGCAGGGTGTGCATGGCGTTGCCGATCAGCGCCAGGCGCGGACGCACGGATTCGCGCGCGCGCACCAGTTGCAGCGGGTAGGCATGACGGCGGCCGACCTTCTGCAGGCGTCCGAGCCGGTAGCCGAAACGTTCCTGCACCCGGGCAAGGAAGTCGTCATCGTCGAGTTGCATGACCTCGTCGGCCTGCGCGGCCGGTACTGTCCACACCAGCGCACAGCGGTTCTCCGTCATCGGCAGCAGCGCCATCGGGCCGCTGTCCGTGAAGCGTTCATAGGCGACATTGTCATGCGGCAGCTGCGGCGTGAGATTGGCGATGACCGCCGTCTGGCCGTAGTCCCGGCGCACCGTCTCTATGCCCAATTGTTCGCGGATGGTCGAATCCGCGCCGTCGGCGGCCACCAGCAGGTCCGCGCCGATCGTGTGCGCGGCTCCTTCCCGGTCCAGTTCCACGGATACGCCGTCGGCCGCAATAGAAAAATCCCTCACCTGCGCCGGCGCCAGGATCTCCACCCTGTCGAGTTGCGCCAGCCGCTCGACCAGCACGCCGCCCAGCACGCGCGCCGTTACCACATAGCCCAGCGCGGGCACGCCCTCCTCGTCATGGCGAAGGCGGGTAAAACCGAAACGCCCGCGGTCAGACACATGGATGGTCTTTATCGGGCAGACCCGGGGCTCGAGCGCCGACCAGACGCCGAGACCGGTGAAGATGCGCTGCGAGCCCTGCGCCAGGGCCAGGCTGCGATCGTCGTAACCGGGCTGGCCGCCGCCGGCGAAGGGGGCGGCCTCGACCACGGCCACGCTGACACCCGCCTGCCCCAGCGCCACCGCCAGACTGGCCCCGACCAGCCCGCCGCCGACGATGAGTACCTGGTAGTCGCTGGTGCTCATACGTTACCCGAGAAACCTCTCTTAACCACGAAGGCGCACCAAGGCGCACCAAGGAAAAAACATTTTTTTGGTGGGGTTCGCTTCGCTCACCGCCACCCTACCCGCGATCACCCGTAGGGTGGCGGTGAGCGAAGCGAACCCCACCACAGCAACAAGGGTTTTCCCTGGTGCGCCTTGGTGCGCCTTCGTGGTTAATCAACAAACCCCTCACCCCGCCATTACCGTCTCGATGTCCTCGACCGTCTTGGGCGCCTTCTTGCTCAGCACGTCGTGGCCGTCGCGGGTCACCAGCACGTCGTCCTCGATGCGCACGCCGATGTTCCACCACTTGCGCGCCACGCCCTTGCTGCGGGCCGGTATGTACAGGCCCGGCTCCACTGTCAGCACCATGCCCGGCTCCAGCACCCGCCATTCGCCGCCCACCTTGTAGTCGCCGACGTCGTGCACGTCCATGCCCAGCCAGTGGCCGGTGCGGTGCATGTAGAAGCGCCGGTAAGCCTGTTCCTTGATGAGCGCCGATGGCCGGCCGTCGAGCAGGCCCAGCTTGACCAGTCCGCGGGTCAGCACCTTGACCGCCGCTTCGTGCGGGGCGTTCCAGGTGTTGCCGGGGTAGACCTGCTCGATGGCGGCCAGCTGGGCGTCCAGCACCAGTTCGTAGACGGCGCGTTGGGCCTTGCGGAAGCGGCCGTCGACCGGGAAGGTGCGGGTGATGTCGGAGGCGTAGTATTCGTGCTCCATACCGGCGTCGATCAGCACCAGCTCGCCGGCCGCCAGTTCGGCGTCGTTCTCGGTGTAGTGCAGAATGCAGGCGTTGGCGCCGCCGCCGACGATGGACGGATAGGCCGGCTCGCCGCCGGCCTTGCGGAAGGCGTACAGGAACTCCGCCTCCAGCTCGTATTCCATCATGCCCGGCCGGCACAGCTGCATGGCGCACCGGTGGGCGGCGGCGGCCAGGTTGGCGGCCCGGCGCATGGTCCGGATCTCGGCGCGACTCTTGTACAGGCGCATGTCGTGCAGGAAATGATCCAGGGACACGAACTCGTCCGGCGTGCGCCGGCCGGCGCGCGACTGGCTGCGGATGCGGTTGACCCAGCCGATGACGCGCTTGTCGAACTCGGGCACCGCGCCCATGGTGTAGAAGACCTTCTCCCGCCCTTCCAGCAGGCCCGGCAGGATGTCGTCGATGTCGCCGATGGGAAAGGCGTCGTCGGCACCAAAGCGCTCCACCGCACCCTCGGGCCCGGCGCGGCGGCCGTGCCAGATCTCCATCTCCGGGTCGCGGTCGCGGCAGAACAACAGGTACTCGCCGTGGTCGCGGCCCGGCACCAGCACCGCCACGGCCTGCGGCTCGGGAAAACCGGTCAGGTAGTGGAAATCGCTGTCGGGCCGGTAGGGGTACTCGACGTCGCGGTTGCGGGTGCACTCGGCGCGGGTCGGCAGGATGGCGATGGCATCGTGGCCCATCATGCGCATGAGCTGGCGGCGGCGGCGGGCGAACTCTTTCTGATCCATGGCTCAGTGCAGCTTTTCCGACGGCGCCACGTGGCGGCCCGGCTGCAACTCCTCGCTGAGCAGCAGCACGCCCACGCGCACGAACTCGACGATCTCGGCGAAGGCCTCCTCGTCCTCCTCGCCGGCATCGCTCATGTCGAAATCGACCTTCGAGATCTCGGCCAGGTCGCCGATCAGTTCGGCGGCATCCTCCGGCAGCTTGTCCTGCGCCGGCAGCCCGCCCACGCCGAGTCCCGACAGAAAGCCGTGGCACCACTGGCCGAGGCTCTCCGCACGGTCGATGAGCGGGCTGTCGTCGGGTGGCAACAGCAGTTCGAAATCCATGTCCTCGCCGTGGATACGCGCCTGGGCGTCCTCGTACAGGCGCTGCAGCACCTGCGTGGCCTCGGCCACCAGCGCGTTGCCGGACTCCTGCTCGCCGAGCAGTTCCCCGGTCCACTGGCCGGGCTCGGCATAACCGGCGGCGCAGATCAGGCCGCACAGGAAGCCGTGGCTGTCGGCGGCGTCGGCATCGGCGTCGACGCGCGCCAGCGCCAGTTCGACGGCATCGAAATCGGGCGGTTGCGGAACACTCATGTCGGCAATTATCGCACAAACCGCCCGCGTCATGCGGACATTGACCCTGCCACGGACGGGCACTATATTGGGGCCATGTCGGAAGCGAGCCCTCAGTCCATCACCGAGCAGGAACTGCGCAAGCTGGAAGTGCGCCTGGAAGAGCTGGTGCGCACCATCGAGCGCCTGAAAGAGGAAAACCGCTCCCTGCGCCACCAGCAGGACAGCCTGGTCACCGAACGCGCCGGCCTGATCGAGAAGAACGAACTGGCCCGCACCCGCGTGGAGGCCATGATCAACCGCCTCAAGGCCATGGAGCAGGGCGTATGAGCCGGGCCGCCAAGCCGCTGCGCATCCAGATCCTGGACAAGGAATACCTGGTCGCCTGCCCGGAGGACGAGCGCGAGGCGCTGTTCGCCTCGGCCGAGTTCCTGAGCGACAAGATGCGCGAGATCCGCGACGGCGGCAAGGTGGTGGGCGCCGACCGCATCGCCGTCATGGCGGCGCTGAACATGGCCCACGAACTGCTGCAACAGCGCAACAGCAAGGACGACTACCAGCACCACATCAGCAACCGCATCCGCGCCCTGCAGGACAAGATCGACCTGGCGCTCAACCAGGGCAACCAGCTCGAATTCTGACCAGCCCCCCCGGTCGATGACTGCCGCTGGCCGGGGGTGGGGTTTTCAAAAACATAATATAGCCACGGAAAACACGGAAAGCACGGAAAAAAACACTTGTGGGCGCGCGCAGCGCGCCACAGGAAAAAATTCCGTGCTTTCCGTGTTTTCCGTGGCTATATTTTGAAAACCCGTCCGGCAGCCGCCTGACAAACGGAGCAGGATGGCGTTATAATGGCCGGGCATCCCCTGCTGTGCTCGTTAGCGGTGAGTATCTCCTTGAGCCTAATGATTGCCTCAGGGGACGATGCGGCAGGACTGGTGTGCACGCCCGCCACGCGCGGGAAGCCTGATGGCCTGAGCTAGTCCCCACCTGAACCTCTGGTTCAAGGGCAATTCTGCGACGGCACGAGCGGAGGATGCCCCACATTGCTTCCCGGCCATGGCCAGACCTGAGCTACGCACACGCCTGCGCCGGGCACGGCGCGACATCGACCCCCGCCGGCGACAGGCCTTTGAGCAACGCCTGGCGGAACGGCTCGCGCGCCATCCCCTGTTCCGCAACGCCCGCACCCTGGCGGCCTACCTGCCGGTCGACGGCGAGGTCGATCCCGCGCCGCTGGTGCAACGGGCCTGGTCGCTGGGCAAGGCCGTCTACCTGCCGGTGCTGGTGCCGTTCAGCGAAAACCGGCTGTGGTTCACCCGCTACGAGCCGCATACCGTGCTCGTGTACAACCGCTTCGGCATCCCGGAGCCCGAGAAGGCGCACCGGCAACGCATCGCGGCCACGGCCCTGGACCTGGTGCTGGCGCCGCTGGTGGGTTTCGACAGCCACGGCAACCGGCTGGGCATGGGCGGCGGCTTCTACGACCGCAGCTTCGCCTTCCTGCGCGGCCGGCGCTGCTGGCGCAAGCCGCGGCTGGTGGGGCTGGCGTTCGAGTGCCAGCGGGTGGCGCGGCTGCGCGGGAAACCCTGGGACGTGCCGCTGCATGGCGTAGTGACGGAAGAGACGTTGTATCTTTTTGGCGACCCCTGAGGCGGGGGCCGTCATCGAGAAAAGGACGGGACCATGAACTACTGGCTGATGAAGTCCGAACCGGACGTGTTCGGCATCGACGACCTGAAGAACGCGCCGAAGAAGACCGATCACTGGGACGGAGTGCGCAACTACCAGGCGCGCAACATGATGCGCGACCAGATGAAGAAGGGCGACCGGGTGTTCTTCTACCATTCCAACTGCGACGAGCCCGGCATCGTCGGCATCATGGACGTGGTGCGCGAGGGCTACCCGGATCACACCGCCTTCGACCCGCAGGAAAAATACTACGACCCCAAGAGCGACCCCGACAATCCCCGCTGGTACATGGTGGACGTGCGCTACAGGCGCAAGCTGAAACGCACCATTCCGCTAGCCGAACTGAAGCAGTACAGGGAACTGGAAGACTGCCCCCTGGTGCGCAAGGGCAACCGGCTGTCCATCATGCCCATCACGCCGGAGCAATGGGAGTTCATCCTAGGGCTGGAATGAATCGCCAGGGCGGGTTCCCGGTGGGGTTCGCTGCGCTCACCGCCACCCTACGGAAAGCAACGCCGTGAACAATTTGTAGGGTGGGGTAAGCGAAGCGCACCCCACCATAACCGTTCGGCGGCCACCTCTCAACAGTACCACCGCGTCCTGGTACATCCCGGTCAAACGAAGAGGCGCACGGTGGGGTTCGCTGCGCTCACCGCCACCCTACGTGGGCGGCCGCCGCATTGTCTGTAGGGTGGCGGTAAACGGAGTGAACCCCACCATCAGCGGCCGGCAGCCACCGCACATCAGCCGCTGCCCAGAAACAGCGAATACGCCGGGTTGTCGATCTCTTCCCAATACACGTAACCGAGCTTGTCCAGAAACGCCTGAAACTCCTTGCGTTCCTGCGGAGGCACCTGGATACCGGTCAGCACCCGTCCGTAGGCGGCGCCGTGGTTGCGGTAGTGGAACAGGCTGATGTTCCAGCGCCGGCCCATGCTGGTCAGGAAGTTCAGCAGCGCGCCCGGCCGCTCCGGAAACTGGAAGCGGTACACCAGCTCGTTGTCCAGTTGCGGCGCGCGACCGCCCACCATGTAGCGGATGTGCAGCTTGGCCATTTCGTTGTCGGTGAGATCGACCACCGCGTAGCCCTTGTCGCGCAGCCGCCGCAACAGCGCCTTGCGCTCGTCCCCGCCGTCTTCCAGCTGCACGCCGGCGAACACATGGGCCTGGCTGGCGTCGGCGTAGCGGTAGTTGAACTCGGTGATGCCGCGCTTGCCGATGACCCGGCAGAACTTGAGAAAACTGCCCGGCTCCTCGGGGATGGTGACCGCCAGCAGGGCCTCGCGCTGCTCGCCGATCTCGGCGCGTTCGGCGACGTGGCGCAGGCGGTCGAAATTGATGTTGGCGCCGCTGTTGATGGCGATCAGCGAGCGGCCGCCGACGCCGGTCTGGCGGACGTACTTCTTCAATGCCGCCAGCGCCAGCGCGCCGGCCGGCTCGACCATGGCGCGGGTGTCGTCGAAGATGTCCTTGGTGGCGGCGCAGATCTCGTCGGTGGACACCAGCATGACGCGGTCCACGAAGCGCCGCGCCAGCCGGTAGGGCTCCTTGCCCACCTGGCGCACGGCCACGCCGTCGGCGAAGATGCCGACCTGGTCCAGCACCACGCGCCGCTTGCGCTTGAGCGCTTCGTACATGCAGGGCGCCTCGTCCGGCTCGACGCCGATGATGCGGATATCGGGCCGGAGCAGCTTCACGTAGGTGGCCATGCCGGCGATCAGGCCGCCGCCGCCGACCGGCACGAAGATGGCGTGGATGTCGTCGCGATGCTGGCGCAGCAGCTCCATGGCGATGGTGCCCTGGCCGGCGATGACGTCCGGATCGTCGTAGGGATGGATGAACACCAGGCGGCGCTTGCGGGCCAGCGACTCGGCATGAGCGCAGGCGTCGTCGTAGGTGTCGCCGTGCAGCAGGGTCTTGCCGCCCAGCGCCTGGACCGCCCTGACCTTGATGCGCGGCGTGGTGCGCGGCATGACGATCAGCGCCTGCACCTTGCGGTGGCGCGCCGCCAGCGCCACGCCCTGGGCGTGGTTGCCGGCCGAGGCCGTGATGATGCCGCGCGCGCACTGCGCCGGACTCAGGCCGGCGATCTTGTTGTAGGCGCCGCGCAGCTTGAAGGAGAACACCGGCTGCAGGTCCTCGCGCTTGAGCCAGACCTCGTTGCCGAGGCGCCGCGACAGGTTTGCGGCGCGCTCCAGCGGCGTCTCGCGCGCCACGTCGTAGACCCGCGCGTTGAGGATTTTCTTGAGGTAGGCCTCCGGCATGCCCCGATCATACCAGAACTGGGGCAAGCTGCTGATCTACGGTATGATTGGCGCATCGTTTCGCGTGGAGAACGGCATGAACCAGGATGAACTCAAGAAGCAGGTCGCCGAGGCGGCCATCGAGTACGTGGAGACGGGCACCGTCATCGGCGTCGGCACCGGCTCGACCGCCAACTACTTCATCGACGCCCTGGCCCGGATCAAGGGCCGCATCGACGGCACCGTGGCCAGTTCCGTGGCCAGCGCCGAACGCCTCAAGGGCCACGGCATCCCGGTGCTGGAACTCAACGAGGTCGGCGAGCTGTCGGTCTACGTGGACGGCGCCGACGAGACCAACGAACAGTTGCAGCTCATCAAGGGCGGCGGCGGCGCGCTGACGCGCGAGAAGATCGTGGCCGGCGCCAGCCGCAAGTTCGTCTGCATCTGTGACGAGAGCAAGCTGGTCAAGATCCTCGGCAGGTTCCCCCTGCCGGTCGAGGTCATTCCCATGGCGCAGAGCTTCGTGGCCCGCGAAATGGTCAAGCTGGGCGGCCAGCCGGTGCTGCGCGAGGGCTTCACGACGGACAACGGCAACATCATCCTCGACGTCCACAACCTGGAAATCATGGAACCGGCGAAGCTGGAATCGAAAATCAACGACATCCCGGGCGTGGTGAC
>JALSRI010000222.1 GCA_026984835.1 Thiohalobacter sp.
CCTACAACAACACCCGCTCGATACCCCCCTCTTTCATACGCTCGATGAAGCGCTGCTGCCAGCCGTCGCCCAGGCGCCGGTTGGCCAGTTCCACGACGATGTAGTCGGTTTCCAGGCCGGTGTCCTCGCGGTAGCGTTCCAGGCCCTGCTGGCAGGCGGGGCAACTGGTCAGCAGCTTGACATTGCCGTTCCTGGCGCGGTCCGTGCCCGTCAGTTCCCGGATGCCCTGGTGCAGTTCCTGTTCCTTGCGGAAGCGGATCTGGGTGGCGATGTCCGGGCGGCTGACCGCCAGGGTGCCGGCCTCGCCGCAGCAGCGGTCGGAGAGCTTCACCTCCGCGCCCAGCAGGCGCGACGCCACGGCGAGCGGCGCGTGGGTCTTCATGGGCGTGTGGCAGGGGTCGTGGTACAGGTACTGCACACCCTCCACGCCGTCCAGGCTCACGCCCTTCTCCATCAGGTATTCGTGGATGTCCAGCAGCCGGCAGCCGGGGAAGATCCGGTCGAATTCGTACTGCATGAGCTGGTCCATGCAGGTACCGCAGGAGACGATGACGGTGCGGATGTCCAGGTAGTTGAGGGTGTTGGCCACGCGGTGGAACAGCACCCGGTTGTCGGTGCTGATGGCGCGCCCCCTGGCCGCGTCGCCGGCCGAGGTCTGCGGGTAGCCGCAGCACAGGTAGCCGGGCGGCAGCACGGCGCGGACGCCGGTCTCGTAGAGCATGGCCAGGGTCGCCAGGCCCACCTGGCTGAACAGGCGCTCGGAGCCGCAGCCGGGGAAGTAGAACACGGCGTCGCCCTCCTCGTCGGCCCGCGCCGGGTCGCGCAGAATGGGCACCACGCGGGCGTCCTCCAGGCCGAGCATGGCGCGCAGGGTCTGTGACGGCAGCCCGGCCGGCATGGGCTTGCGCACGAAGTGGACGACCTGCTCGACGACCGGCGCCGGCCCGGTGGTGGCGGCCGGCAGGCTGTCCTTGCGGCGCCGCAGCACGCCGGCCAGCAGGCCGTGTGCCCAGCGCTGGCCGCGGTAGCCCCACTCGATCAGGGTCTTGCGCATCAACCGGACGGTGAGCGGATCGGTGACATTGAGGAAGGCCATGGACAGCCAGGCCCCGGCGTTGAACCGCTTCCTGCCCTGCCCGCGCAGGATGCTGCGCATGCGGATGGAGACGTCGCCGAAATCGATGTCCACCGGGCAGGGGCTGAGGCATTTGTGGCACACGGTGCAGTGGTCGGCGACGTCGTTCATTTCGTCGAAGTGCCGGAGCGAGATGCCGCGCCGGGTCTGCTCCTCGTACAGGAAGGCCTCGATGACCACGCCGGTGGCCAGGATCTTGTTGCGCGGCGAATACAACAGGTTGGCGCGCGGGATGTGGGTGTTGCACACCGGCTTGCACTTGCCACAGCGCAGGCAGTTGCGGATGTCGTCGTTGAGCGCGCCCAGTTCGCTGGCCTCCAGCAACAGCGCCTCCTGCTGCACCAGCCGCAGCGACGGCGTGTAGGCGTTGTCCAGGCCCGAGCCCGCCATCAGCTTGCCGCGGTTGAACACGCCGTGGGGGTCGACCTCTTCCTTGTAGCGCTCGAAGGCGGCGATGGCCTCCGGCTCCAGGTACCGGATCTTGGTGATACCGATGCCGTGCTCGCCGGAGATGACGCCGTCCAGCGAGCACGCCAGCGCCATCACCCGCTCGACGATGTGCTCGGCCTCGTGCAGCATGGCGTAGTCGTTGGAATTGACCGGGATGTTGGTGTGCACGTTGCCGTCGCCGGCGTGCATGTGGATGGCGACGAACAGGCGGCTGGAGCGGATGGCAGCGTGGATGGCGTCCAGTCGCGCGCGCAGCGGCTCCAGTTCGCGGCCGGCGAAGATCTCCTTCAAGTGCCGCTCCACCTCGGCGCGGTAGGAGATGCGCAGGTCGCGGCGCAGCAGCAGCCGGATCAGGGTGTCGCCGGGCTGCACGGCGGCGCGGGCGGCGTCGTCCAGCAGTTCGTCGCAATCGGTGGCCGGCGATTCGAAATGATCCAGCATGGCCCGCCAGCGGCGGCGCACCGCGTCCAGGTGTTCGAGCGCGGCGCGGCGCTTGTCGTCGAGGATGCGGCGCCCCTCCTCGCTGTCCTCGTAACCTTCGTGCTGGCGCAGCTCCGGCGGCTCATCCCGCAGGTAGGCCTGCACGGCGGCGATCATGTCCAGCTTGTTGCGGATGGAATACTCGATGTTGATGCGCTCGATGCCCTCGTTGTACTCGGCCAGGCGTTCCAGCGGAATGACCACGTCCTCGTTGATCTTGAAGGCGTTGGTGTGGGCGGCGATGGCGGCGGTGCGGGCGCGGTCGGCCCAGAACTGGCGGCGCGCCTCCGGGCTGACGGCGACGAAGCCCTCGGCGCCGCGCGCATTGGCCAGCCGCACCACGGCCGAGGCGGCCGCGGCCACGGCATCCTCGTCGTCGCCGGCCACATCCAGCAGCAGCACCATCTTGGGCAGCTCGCGGCGCGGCGCCTTGGTGGTGTAGTTGACCGCCCGCACGTAGCGCTCGTCGAGATGCTCCAGGCCGGCCAGCACCACCTGGTCGTGGCGGTCCAGGTAGTCCTTGACCTCGACGATGGCCGGCACCGCCCGCGCCAGGTCGCTGCCGAAGAACTCCAGGCACAGGGTGCGGGTGTGCGCGGGCATCCGGTGCAGCACGAACTCGGCCGAGGTGATGAGGCCGTCGCAGCCCTCCTTCTGGATGCCCGGCAGGCCGCCCAGGAACTTGTCGGTGACGTCCTTGCCCAGACCGGTCTTGCGCAGCGAGGCGCCCGGCAGCTCCAGCACCCGGGGCTCGCCCTTCGGGGTGCGGCCGTCGGCCTCGAAGCGGCTGATGCGGAAACGGACGCTGGCCTGCTCGTGGATCCTGCCCAGGTTGTGGTCCAGGCGCTCCACGCTGAGCCAGTCGCCCTCCGGCGTCACCATGCGCCAGGACACCAGATTGTCCAGGGTGGTTCCCCACAGCACCGCTTTCTTGCCGCCGGCGTTCATGGCCACGTTGCCGCCGATGGTGGAAGCGTCCTGCGAGGTCGGGTCGACGGCGAACACGAAGCCGGCCGCCTCGGCGCGCTCGGCCAGCCGGCGCGTGACCACGCCGGCTTCGGCGCGGATCACCGGCACCTCGTCGTCCACGCCCGGCAGCCGCCGCAGCTCCACCTCGCCGAGCCGTTCCAGCTTTTCGGTGTTGATGACCGCCGTGTCGCCGTACAGGGGCACTGCGCCGCCGGTGTAGCCGGTGCCGCCGCCGCGCGGAATGAGGGTCAGGCCCAGGTCGATGCAGGCGCGCACCACGGCCGCCGTCTCCTGCTCGCTGTCCGGGCTGATGACCACGAACGGCAGCTCCACGCGCCAGTCGGTGGCGTCGGTGGCGTGCGACACCCGCGCCAGGCCGCCGAAGTCGATGTTGTCGCGCCGCGTGATGCGCGCCAGCCGGCGGCGGATGCGGGCCCGCAACTCGCGCGTGCGCGGGAACCAGGTCTCGAAGTCGGCCACTGCCGCCCGCGCCCGCTCGACCAGCTTCAGCGCCTGCTCGTTGCCGTTGGCGCGCGCCACCACCTGGTCGAGCCGGTGATGCAGGGCGTGGGTCAGGGACTCGAAGCGCTTGCGGTTCTCCAGCAGGTCGTCCTGGATGTAGGGGTTGCGCGTCACCACCCACAGGTCGCCCAGCACCTCGAACAGCATGCGCGCCGACCGGCCGGTGCGGCGTTCACCGCGCAATTGTTCGATGACAACCCACATCTCCTCGCCGAGAAATCGCACCACGATCTCGCGGTCGGAAAAGGAGGTGTAGTTGTAGGGGATTTCGCGGAGGCGGTGAGGCATGGCCGGGGGCATTCAAGCAAAGGCGGTATTGTACACCGGCGCGGGTGTTTAGTTCACCGCAAAGACGCAAAGAGCGCAGAGAAAAAATCGTAAAACATCTTGAACCGCAAAGGACGCGAAGGACGCGAAGTAAAGAATTTTTAAACAAAGAAAGTTTTTAAGGTTTTCCTTCGCGTCCTTCGCGTCCTTCGCGGTTAAACTGTTTTTCTCTGCGCTCTTTGCGTCTTTGCGGTGCACCCAACAAAAAAACGGGGCCCGAAGGCCCCGTTCTTCAACTTCGTTTCGGGAAAATCCGATCAGAAGTTGTGGCGCATGCCGATGGAGGTGATGTCGGTCTCGCCGGCTTCGTCCGCATCGAAGTTGCTGTGGGTGATGTAGACGTTG
>JALSRI010000223.1 GCA_026984835.1 Thiohalobacter sp.
GCGCCGCCGCCAAGGCCGGTATCCGCAGCGGCGACATCATCCTGCGCATCGACGGCAAGCCGGTCAAGGACGTCTCGAGTTTCGAGAAGCTGATCGACAAGCTGCCGGCCGGCAAGTCGGTGGCGGTACTGGTGCAGCGGCGTGGCGGGCCCATCTTCCTGGCGCTGAAGGTGCCGGAGAAGAAATGAAATAACCGCCAAGACGCCAAGAGCGCCAAGATTTCGTTTTTTGGCCACGCGCTTCGCGCGGGCCAAAAAACAAGAAAAAGGTTTTCTTGGCGCTCTTGGCGTCTTGGCGGTTTATTTCCTTTCACCAGACACTCGCCTTGCCGCAGCCTGTTCTGACACTCTATACCCGGCTGTACTGCCACCTGTGCGAGGCCATGCTGGGCGCGCTGCGGGCGCTGCAGCCCGAACTGGGCTTCGAGCTGGAGGCGGTGGATATCGACGCCGATGCGGCGCTGGTGGCCCGCTACAACGAAGCCGTGCCGGTGCTGTGCCTGGGGGAACGGGAGATCTGCCGGCATTTTCTGGACGAGGCCGCCCTGCGGGCCTGTCTGGCCGCTTGCTGAACGGGTATAATCAACCGCTTATGTATCCGGGCAGGCCCCGGGTCCGATCCTGTGCGCCCCAAATCCCAGACAATCGACTGACGTGACCGACCTTTCCCATATCCGCAATTTCTCCATCATCGCCCATATCGATCACGGCAAGTCCACGCTGGCGGACCGCTTCATCCAGATCTGCGGCGGCCTCACGGAGCGTGAGATGGACGAGCAGGTGCTGGATTCGATGGATCTGGAGCGGGAGCGCGGCATCACCATCAAGGCGCAGAGCGTGTCGCTGCGCTACCGGGCCGCCGATGGCGACACCTACGAACTGAACCTGATCGATACCCCCGGCCACGTGGATTTTTCCTACGAGGTATCGCGCTCGCTGTCGGCCTGCGAGGGCGCGCTGCTGGTGGTCGACGCAGCCCAGGGCGTGGAAGCGCAGAGCGTGGCCAACTGCTACACCGCCATCGACCAGGGGCTGGAAGTGGTGCCGGTGCTGAACAAGATCGACCTGCCCAGCGCAGAACCGGAGCGGGTCAAGCAGGAGATCGAGGAAATCATCGGCATCGAGGCCGATGACGCCATCGAGGTCAGCGCCAAGACCGGGCTGGGCGTGAAGGACCTTCTGGAGCAGCTCATCGAGCGCATCCCGCCGCCCCAGGGCGACGCCGGGGCACCGCTGCAGGCGCTCATCATCGACTCCTGGTTCGACAACTATGTCGGCGTCATCTCGCTGGTGCGCGTCAAGCACGGCACCCTCAAGGCGCGCCAGAAGATTCACATCATGTCCACAGGCCGCGATTTCCAGGTCGACCAGGTCGGCATCTTCACGCCGCGGCGCGAGAAGCGCGATCGTCTGTCGGCCGGCGACGTCGGTTACGTGATCGCCGGCATCAAGGAAATCGACGGCGCACCGGTCGGCGACACCCTGACCCATACCGACCGCCCGGCGCTGGAGCCGCTGCCCGGTTTCCAGAAGGTGCAGCCGCGGGTGTTCGCGGGGCTCTACCCGGTGGTGTCCGACGACTACGAGAACCTGCGCGAGGCGCTGCAGAAGCTGCGCCTGAACGACGCCGCGCTGCACTTCGAACCGGAGACTTCGCAGGCGCTGGGCTTCGGTTTCCGCTGTGGCTTTCTCGGCATGCTGCACATGGAGATCGTGCAGGAGCGGCTGGAACGCGAATACGACCTGGATCTCATCACCACCGCCCCGACCGTGGTCTACGAAATCCTCACCACCAGGGGCGAAGTGATCGAGATCGACAACCCCTCGGCGCTGCCGCCCGTCAACCAGATTGACGAAATCCGCGAGCCCATCATCATGGCCAACATCCTGGTGCCGCAGGACTACCTGGGCGCGGTGATCGGCCTGTGCGTGGAGAAGCGCGGCGTGCAGCGGCGCATGCAGTACCTGGGCAACCAGGTGTCGCTGGGCTACGAGCTGCCACTGTCCGAGGTGGTGCTGGACTTCTTCGACCGGCTGAAATCGGTGAGCCGCGGCTTCGCCTCCTTCGACTACAGCTTCGAACGGTTCCAGGCGGCGCCGTTGGTGAAGCTGGATATCCTCATCAACGGCGAGCGCGTCGACGCCCTGTCTGTTATCGTGCACCGGGACGTGGCGCAGAGCCGCGGACGCGACCTGGCCGAGCGCATGCGGGATATCATTCCGCGGCAGATGTTCGACGTCGCCATCCAGGCCGCCATCGGCTCGCAGATCATCGCCCGCACCACGGTCAAGGCGCTGCGCAAGAACGTCACTGCCAAGTGCTACGGCGGTGACATCACCCGCAAGCGCAAGCTGCTGGAGAAACAGAAGGCGGGCAAGAAGCGCATGAAGCAGTTTGGTAAAGTGGAGATACCACAGGAGGCCTTCCTCGCCGTTCTGCAGGTTGGCAAAAAATAGAAACCGGGGCGATACGACGATGAATCTGGACTTTCCCACCATTCTGGTGGCCGCAACCGCGGTCACGGGGCTGATCTGGGCGGCCGACGCGCTGCTGCTGGCGCCACGCAGGCGCCAGCAGGCGGCGGCGCTGGGCGCCGAGGGCGACGGCCGGGTCGATGCCCGCCAGATCGAGGCGGCGCTCAAGGAACCGACGCTGGTCGAGTACGCCAAGTCCTTCTTCCCGGTCATCCTGGCGGTGCTGCTGCTGCGTTCCTTCCTGGTCGAGCCGTTCCGCATTCCCTCCGGTTCCATGATGCCGACCCTGCTGGTGGGCGATTTCATCCTGGTCAACAAGTACGCCTATGGCATCCGCCTGCCGGTGGTGAATACCAAGGTACTGGACCTCGGCGCACCCAGGCGCGGCGACGTGGTGGTGTTCCGCTTCCCGCGCGATCCTTCCACCGACTACATCAAGCGCGTCGTCGGCGTACCCGGTGATCACATCGTCTACCGCGACAAGACGCTGTTCATCAACGGCAGGAAAGTGCCGCAGATACCGCTGGGCACCTACCGCGGTACGGGTTCCGGCATCTCCATGTCGGGCGCCAGCGTGCGCGAGGAACTGCTCGACGACGTGCGTCACCAGATCCTTGTGATGCCGCGCGTGCATGGCGTCGAGGCCGACGTGACCGTGCCCGAGGGGCACTACTTCGTCATGGGCGACAACCGGGACAACAGCAACGACAGCCGCTACTGGGGCTTCGTTCCGGACGAAAACCTGGTGGGCAGGGCGTTCATGATCTGGATGAACTGGGACTCGGCGGGCGGTGGCATCAGCTGGGACCGCATCGGAAACTCAATCCACTGACCACCAAGACGGGGGTGACTACTATGCGCAGTCTTCGGCAGCAGAGAGGTATGACCGCAATCGGCTGGCTGCTGGTTCTCGGCCTGATCGCTTTCTTCGTCCTGATCGCACTGCGCCTGGTGCCGCTGTATCTGGAATACGCCAAGGTCGCGTCGGTACTGGAATCGATCGAGAACGAGCCCGGCATCACCACCAAGAGCCGGGCCGAGATCATCAGCCTGATCCAGCGGCGCCTGGACGTCAACGACGTGCGCGAACTCAACCCGCGCAAGCAGTTCTATATCAGGAAGGAAAAAGGCTACCTCGTCATCGGCACCCGCTACGAGCGTCGCGAACCCATGCTGGGCAACGTCGACGTGGTGGCCAGCTTCGACAAGGAAGTGAAGGTCCCCATACGTTGATCACGCCAGCCGACCGTCTGGCCCGGTCGTTGGATTACGAATTCCGGGATCCCGGCCTCTTGCAGGCCGCCCTGACCCACCGCAGTGCCGGTGGCCGCAACAACGAGCGGCTGGAGTTCCTGGGCGACGCAGTGCTGGGTTTCGTCATCGCCCAGGCCCTGTACGAGGCCTTCCCCGAGGCCCGCGAGGGTGAACTCAGCCGGCTGCGCGCCAGCCTGGTGAAGGGCGAATCGCTGGCCGACATCGCCCGCGGACTGGAACTGGGCCAGTATCTGAAGCTCGGTTCCGGGGAACTGAAGAGCGGTGGTCACCGGCGCGATTCCATACTCGCCGACGCCCTGGAAGCGGTGTTCGGCGCGATCCTGCTGGACGGCGGTTTCGAGGCCTGCAGCACCTGCATCCGACGTCTGTTCGACGACCGCCTGCACCACCTGCCGGCGGCGGCGCAGCTCAAGGACCCCAAGACCCGCCTGCAGGAATACCTGCAGGCCCGCAAGCTGGATCTGCCGGCCTACGAGGTGCTGGACGTGCGCGGCAAGTCGCACGAGCAGCGCTTCGTGGTCGAATGCCGGGTGCCGGCGCTGGACCGGGCCAGCCGCGGCGAGGATCGCAGCCGCCGCCGCGCCGAACAGGCGGCGGCGCGGGCTATGCTGGAGAACCTGGAGGGTGGCGAAACCGCGAAAACCATCAAGGGGTAGGGTGGGGTGAGCGCAGCGAACCCCACCGAAGCGCCGCTTCGGCAGCGGCTGCGGGGGAGCGGAACCCCGCCGTTCGAACGGGATGTCCCACGCCGTTCCGCTCCGGTTGAGTGGTGGCCGCCGAACGGTTATGGTGGGGTGAGCGCAGCGAACCCCGTCGAACCGAAGGCCGAAGACACCTCCATGTCCCACCCCGAACCGAGCAAGGACGATTTCCGCTGCGGCCTGGTGGCCCTGGTGGGGCGACCCAACGTCGGCAAGTCGACCCTGCTCAACCGCCTGATCGGTCAGAAGATCAGCATCACCTCGCGGCGGCCGCAGACCACCCGCCACCGCATTCTCGGCGTCAGCAGCGGCGACAGGGCCCAGATCGTCTACATCGACACGCCGGGGCTGCACAAGAAGACGCCGCGCGCCATGAACCGTTACCTCAACCGCGCCGCCTCCGACGCCCTGCAGGACGTGGACCTGGTGGTGTTCCTGATCGAGGGTACGCGCTGGCAGGAGGACGACGAATGGGTGCTGGAGAAGCTCCGCCACCTGCGCTGCCCCGTCATCCTGGCGGTCAACAAGGTGGACCTGGTCAAGGACAAGGACAGCCTGCTGCCGCACCTGGCGGCGCTGGCGGAGAAGATGGATTTCGCCGAGATCATCCCGCTGTCGGCCCGCCGCGGCGACAACCTGGAGGTGCTGGAGCAGGCGATCGTCGCGCGCCTGCCGCGCTCGGCGCCGCTGTTCCCGGAGGACCAGATCACCGACCGCAGCGAACGCTTCCTGGCCGCCGAGCTGGTGCGCGAGAAGCTGTTCCGCAAGCTGGGTGAAGAGATCCCCTACGGCCTGACGGTGGAGATCGAGCGTTTCAGGCAGCAGGGCCACACGGCCCACATCCACGCCCTGATCTGGGTCGAGAAGGCCAGCCAGAAACCCATCGTCATCGGCCGCCAGGGCAGCCGCCTGAAGGAAGTCGGCCGCGAGGCGCGCGAGGACATGGAAAAGCTGTTCGGCTGCAAGGTGTTCCTGCAGCTCTGGGTCAAGGTGAAGGAGGGCTGGGCCGACGACGAACGTGCGCTGCGCAGCCTGGGATACGGGGAAAAAACCTGAAAGTCTTTGACCGCCAGGACGCCAGGAAAAAAACTTTTGCCAACCGCTCCACCCGAAGTGCGTGAGCCGAACTGCCGCCCGGGCCCATGCGTATCCAGCTGACCCCCGGTTTCGTGCTGCACGAGCGCCCCTACCGGGACACCAGTGCCTTGCTGGAACTGTTCACCCGCGAGCATGGCCGGGTGGGCGTGGTGGCGCGCGGCCTGCGTTCGCGGCGATCGCGGCTGCGCGGTGAACTGCAGCCCTTCTGCCCGCTGCTGTTGTCCTGGCAGGCGCGCGGCGAACTGGGCACCCTGACCG
Source organism: Thiohalobacter sp. (assembly GCA_026984835.1). GTDB lineage: Bacteria > Pseudomonadota > Gammaproteobacteria > DSM-19610 > DSM-19610 > JALSRI01. The sequence goes on from JALSRI010000223.1 coordinate 5,807, forward strand.
GCGCCGAGCGCCGGCCCTCGGCCATGCTGGCGCCTGGCGATGCCTTGTTCGGCGGCTGGTATCTCAACGAATTGCTGCTGCGCCTGCTGGCGCGCGGCGATCCGCACCCCGGCCTGTTCGATATCTATGCCGGGGCGGTGGCGGCGCTGGCGGCGGCGGAGGCGCCGGCGCCGGTGCTGCGCCGCTTCGAGGCCGGTTTGCTGCAGGCGCTGGGTTACGGGCTGGTGTTCGGCCACGACGTGGAGAGCGGTGAACCGGTGCAGCCGGACTGCGACTACGACTACCGGCTGGAGAGCGGGCCGGTGCGGGTGCCGCCGGGACAGGCAGGCGGCTTCGTCTTTTCCGGCGCCCGGCTGCTGGCCATGGGCGAGGGGCGTTTCGAGGACGCCGCCGTGGAGAAGGACGCCAGGCGCCTGATGCGGGCGGCGCTGAAGCTGTATCTCGGCGACAAGCCGCTCAAGACGCGGGAAGTGCTGGAGAGCCTGCGTCGCTGAATCCCCGTGGCGACGGCCTGCGGCCGCCGGTCGGGCGGGATCGATCCGGAATTCACCGGCGACGGCGATTCCGTATAATCGCCCATGCCGCGCGGACCGGTCCGCGTCGAACCGAGGAGCCCCACGTGAGTCATTCCATCCTGCTCGGCGTGAACATCGACCACGTCGCCACCCTGCGCCAGGCGCGCGGCACCCTGTATCCTGACCCCGTGCAGGCCGCCATCGAGGCCGAGCAGGCGGGCGCCGACGGCATCACCCTGCACCTGCGCGAGGACCGCCGTCATATCCAGGAGCGTGACGTGGAGCTGCTGGACGGCATCCTGCAGACGCGCATGAACCTGGAAATGGCGGTCACGGAAGAGATGCTGGATATCGCCTGCCGCATCCGTCCGGCCGACTGCTGCCTGGTGCCGGAGCGGCGCGAGGAACTGACCACCGAGGGCGGCCTGGACGTGGCCGGCCAGCTGCCGCGCATCCGCGACGCCTGCCAGCGGCTGGCGGAAGCCGGCGTGCGCGTGTCGTTGTTCATCGATGCCGAGCCGGCCCAGGTCGAGGCAGCGCTGGAAGCCGGCGCGCCCTGCATCGAGATCCATACCGGCCATTTCGCCGACGCCGGCGGCAGCCATGCCCGCCAGGCGGAACTGCAGCGCATCGCCCAGGCCGTGCAGCTCGGCGACGGCCTGGGCCTGCGGGTCAACGCCGGTCACGGCCTGCACTACCACAACGTGGCCGAGGTCGCCGCCATGCCGGCGGTACGCGAACTCAACATCGGCCACGCCATCGTCGCCCGCGCCCTGTTCACCGGCCTCGGCGAAGCCGTGCGCGAGATGAAACGCCTGATGGTCGAGGCGCGGCGGGGCGGGTGACGGCGCCGCTACGGGGGATAACCGCCAAGACGCCAAGAGCGCCAAGAAAAACAACGCGCTTTTTCGGTCAGCGCGCTGCGCGCGCGGCCATGAACAAGACAGATTTTCCTGGTGCATTCCTGGCGCTCTTGGCGTCTTGGCGGTTTGTTCAGAACGTTGCGCCCCCTGCGTTCTCTGCGCCTTTGCGGTGGATTTTGTGATAGTCGCCGCGGGTTCAGTCGTCGTCGCGGGGCTGGTAGATGCACGGTCCCTGGCCTTCTTCCTTGGCCTGGTA
>JALSRI010000224.1 GCA_026984835.1 Thiohalobacter sp.
CGCGAGCCGGCCGCCGAGGCCAAGCCGGCTGCCGAGGCCAAGCCGGCTGCCGCTGAAGCGGCCGAAGCGCCGGCCGCGGAGCCGGCCGCCGGGGGTGAGGCCGGGGGCGCGAGCGCCGATTGAACGGCCGCCCTGGCCCGGTGCCGGAAGCCGCGGCGACGCCGGCGCTCAACGAGCTGTCGATCACCGGCACCCTGGTGGAGCCGCCGCAGCAGCGCACCACGCCGGCCGGCATCCCCATCACCCGCTTCGTCCTGCAGCACCGGTCGGAGCAGAGTGAGGCCGGCCAGCGCCGCCGGGTCGAATGCCGCCTGCGGGTGGTGGCCGCCGGCAGCCCGCTGGCGGAACGCTGCGCCGGGCTGCGCCAGGGTCAAGCGGTGCAGGTGCGCGGTTTCCTGGCCCGCGCCGGCTACCGCGCACCGGAATTGAAGACCGAACTGCATGCACGGGCCGTGGAGCCGGTGCCAAACGAACGCTAGAGAGAGGAACCAGCCATGTCTCGCTTTTTTCGCCGCCGCAAGTTCTGCCGTTTCACGGCCGAGGGCGTCAAGGAGATCGACTACAAGGACATCGCGACGCTGAAGAACTACATCACGGAGACCGGCAAGATCGTGCCGAGCCGGATCACCGGCACCAAGGCCAAGTACCAGCGTCAGCTGGCGACCGCCATCAAGCGCGCGCGCTTCCTGGCCCTGCTGCCCTACTGCGATTCGCACAAGGGCTGATCCGGGCCGCAAGGCCGGGGGTGTCGGGCTGACCGCATGAGCGCGATGCGCGCACTGGCCGGCCTGGTCGTCAAGGGGCCGTGGCAGGCCGGCCTGGTCATCGTGCTGGCCACCGCCCTGGCGATGGCGGCGCCGCCGCTGACCTCGGTGCTGATCTACGCGGGGGGCGGCGCGCTGGCGCTGTACACCCTGTATGCCGGCGCGGCGGAGAGCCTGCTGACCCTGGCCGGGTCACTGGCCTTCGTCGGCGGCCTGCTGCTGGCGGCCGGCGGCCAGGCGGCGCCGGCCGGGCTGCTGCTGTTGTACTGGCTGCCCGTGTGGCTGTCGGCTGTGGTGCTCAGGTACACGGTATCGCTGTCGGCCGCCCTGCTGGCACTGACGGCGATCGGCCTGCTGCTGGTGGTGCTGGCCTTCGCCTGGCTGGGCGATCCGGCGGCCTGGTGGCAGCAGCAGCTGCAACCGCTGGTGGAGCAGCTGGCCAGGCAGGCCGAACTGGGGCTGGACCGCGGCGAGCTGCAGACGGCCGCCGCCCGGACCGCCCGGTTGATGACCGGGCTGATGTCGGCGGGGCTGGTGTTCGCGGCCCTGTTCAGCCTGCTGCTGGGGCGCTGGTGGCAGTCGCTGCTGGTGAACCCGGGCGGCCTGGGCAAGGAATTCCTGGCGCTGGCGCTGGGCCGCGGCCCGACGCTGGCCGCCGCCGCCCTGCTGGGGCTGGCGTCGCTGGATCTCGGCGTCGCCGCCGATTTCGCCACCCAGCTGGCGCTGGTGGTGCTGGTGCCGCTGGTGCTGGTCGGCCTGGCGGCCATCCATGCCAGCCTGGTCGCGCGCGGCGTGGGGCGGGGCTGGCTGGTGGGGTTGTACCTGGTGGTCGGCCTGCTGCCGCAGGCCTTGCTGCTGGTGGCGGTGGTGGGTCTGCTGGACCCCTGGCTGGACCTGCGTCACCGCAGCGGCGCCAGGGGTTGAACGTTTACAATCGAATCCTGAGATGGGGTGGAACGATGGAAGTCATACTTCTGGAAAAGGTGGAAAACCTGGGCAACCTGGGTGACCGGGTCAACGTCAAGCCGGGCTACGGCCGCAACTATCTGATTCCCAGCGGCAAGGCCACGCCGGCCACCGAGGAGCAGATCAAGGCCTTCGAGGAACGCCGGGCGGAACTGGAGAAAGCCGCCGCCGAGGCGCTGGCCGCCGCCGAGGCGCGCCGCGAGCAACTGGCCGGCATGACGGTCACCATCAAGGCCAAGGCCGGCGAGGAAGGTCGCCTGTTCGGCTCGGTGGGCACCACCGACATCGCCGAGGCCATCACCGCGGCCGGCGTGCCCATGGAGCGCAGCGAAGTGCGCCTGCCGGAAGGCGCCTTCCGGCAGCTCGGCGAATTCCAGGTCCAGATCCACCTGCACTCCGACGTCGACGCCGAGATCACCCTGGTCATCGAAGCGGAATGATCCTGCGCCGTCCCGGGCGGGGACGGATTTCGCGGTTCGGTGGAATGGGTGGTGAACCGCCAAGACGCCAAGAGCGCCAAGAAGCTCTTTGTTTTTCGGCTCACGGGCTCCGAGCGGAGCCGAAAAAAACAAAAACAAGGGCTTCTTGGCGCTCTCGGCGGTTATCCCCTCGCTTTTCCCTTCGCGCACCTCGGCGTTCCTTGCGCCTTCGCGGTGGGTTTTTCAGCGGCCGCGGTTGAACCGCACCGCTTGAGCCGGTCTCCCCGCCCAAGTATGCTTCAACCGGAACGCCGTCCCGGCGCTCCAGTCACGACCACGGAGGATGCATGCCGGAAACGGTGCCCTATCCCGCGCCGGTAGAGTACGAGGGCGACCGCCTCAAGGTGCCGCCGCACTCCATCCAGGCCGAGCAGTCGGTGCTCGGCGGGCTGCTGCTGGACAACCGCGCCTGGGACGACATCGCCGACCTGGTGGTCGAGGAGGATTTCTACCGCCGCGACCACCGCCTGATCTTCCGCGCCATCGGCGGTCTCGTCGACCGCGGCGATCCCTGTGACGTGGTGACCCTGTCCGAGTACCTGGACGCCCAGCAGCAGCTCGACAACGTCGGCGGCCTGGCCTACCTGGGCACCCTGGCCAAGGACACCCCCAGCGCCGCCAACATCCGCGCCTATGCCAATATCGTGCGCGAGAATTCGGTGCTGCGCCAGCTCGCCGAGGTCGGCACCGAGATCGCCAACAGCGCCTTCGTGCCGGAAGGCCGCACCACCCCGGAACTGCTCGACCACGCCGAGAAACTGGTGTTCGGCATCGCCGACCAGGGCAACCAGCGTGGCGCCGGCTTCGCCAACATCAAGGACCTGCTGGCCAAGGCGGTGGACCGCATCGACACCCTGTTCCACCAGGACAATCCCATCACCGGCGTGCCGACCGGCTTCACCGACCTGGACGAGATGACCGCCGGCCTGCAGCCCTCCGACCTCATCATCGTCGCCGGCCGCCCGTCCATGGGCAAGACCACCTTTGCCATGAACATCGCCGAGCACGCCGCCATCAAGCACAAGGTGGCGACCGCCGTGTTCAGCATGGAAATGCCGGGCGAGCAGCTCGCCATGCGCATGATGTCGTCACTGGGCCGCATCGACCAGCACAAGGTGCGCACCGGCAAGCTGGAGGAAGACGACTGGCCACGCCTGACCTCGGCGGTCAGCATCCTGGCCGAGGCGCCGCTCTACATCGACGACACGCCGGCGCTGTCGCCCACCGAGCTGCGCGCCCGCGCCCGGCGCCTGAAGCGTGACAAGGACCTCGGCCTGATCGTCATCGACTACCTGCAGCTCATGCAGGTGCCGGGCGGCGGCGAGAACCGCGCCACCGAGATTTCCGAGATCTCGCGCAGCCTCAAGGCGCTGGCCAAGGAGCTCTCGGTGCCGGTCATCGCCCTGTCGCAGCTCAACCGCAGCCTGGAGCAGCGCCCCAACAAGCGCCCGGTGATGTCCGATCTGCGCGAGTCCGGCGCCATCGAGCAGGACGCCGACGTCATCCTGTTCATCTACCGCGACGAGGTGTACGACGAGGACAGCCCCGACAAGGGCACGGCCGAGATCATCGTCGGCAAGCAGCGCAACGGCCCCATCGGCATGCGGCGCCTGACCTTCCTCGGCCAGCACACCCGCTTCGAGAACTTCACCCCGGTCTCCTACCAGGACGGTGACTTTGCATGAGCCGCCCGGTGCGGGCGCGCATCGACCTGCAGGCACTCCGGCACAACCTCTCCCTGGCCCGCGAGGCGGCGCCGGGGCGCCGCGTCATGGCGGTGGTGAAGGCCGACGGCTACGGCCACGGCCTGCTGCCGGTGGCGCGGGCGCTGGCGGCCGACGGCTTTGCGGTGGCCTCGCTGGAGGAGGCGCTGGTGCTGCGGGAGGGGGCCATCGAGGCCCCCGTGCTGCTGCTGGCCGGGCTGTTCGAAGCGGCTGAACTGGAGGCCGCGCTGGCTCACCGCCTGGCGCTGGTGGTGCACGCCGAACACCAGTTGCAATGGCTGGAGCGGGCGAACCCGGACGGCCCGCTGGACCTGTGGCTGAAGCTGGACACCGGGATGCATCGGCTGGGGTTCGCACCGGAGCAGGCAGCCGGGGCCCGCCGCCGCCTGCTGGCCCTGCCGGCGGTGCAGCGCGGCTCGCTGACCCTCATGTCCCACCTGGCCTGCGCCGACGACCCCGAGGACGACTACACGGACCGGCAACTGGCGGCTTTCACGGCGGCGACCGCCGGTCTCCAGGAGCCCCGCTCGCTGGCCAACTCGGCGGCCCTGCTGACCCGGCCGGACACGCGGTTCGACTGGGTGCGGCCGGGCATCATGCTGTACGGCGCCTCGCCGCTGGTGGCCGGGCGGCCTTCACCCGCACCCCTGCAGCCGGTCATGAGCCTCGAGACCCGCCTGGTCGAGGTGGCGCAGCGCCGCCGCGGCGACTGCATCGGCTACGGCTGCAGCTGGACCTGTCCCGAGGACATGGCGGTGGGCGTGGCGGCGGCCGGCTACGGCGACGGCTACCCGCGCCACGCGCCGGCCGGCACGCCGGTGCTGGTGAACGGGCGCCGCGCCTCCCTGGCGGGGCGGGTGTCCATGGACACGGTCTGCATCGACCTGCGCGGCGCGCCGGCGGCCCGGGTCGGCGACCCCGTGGTGCTGTGGGGCGAGGGCCTGCCGGCCGACGAAGTGGCCGCGCACGCCGGCACCATCGCCTATGAACTGTTCTGCGGCGTCACGGCGCGCGTGCCGCGCGATTACGGTTGAAGCAGCGGTTGGAAATTGCAGGAACCGATTGTCAATGGGCGGGCTGTCAAACGAATAACCGCCAAGACGCCAAGAGCGCCAAGAAAAAACCTTTTGTCTTGACGGCCTCGCGCGCTTGGCGCAGGGCCGACACACGAGGTTTTCTTGGCGTCCTTGGTGTCTTGGCGGTTATATTTCCCCACCCGTTGGAACGGCAGTACCCGGTAGGGTGGGGTGAGCGCAGCGAACCCCACCACGACGCCGGTGCACTGGCCACCGCGGCGTGGATTCCCGCCCTTTGGTTCGTCGCCATGCCCCGGCATCGAAATCGAACAGGTCGCCGTGGAAAGGTGTCACGAGTAGGTTAGGATACCACCATGGCCAGATCGAAAACCCTCTACAACTGCACCGCCTGCGGCGCCCGGTCGCCCAAGTGGGTCGGCCAGTGCCCGGACTGCGGCGCCTGGAACACCCTGGTGGAGACGGCGGCGGTGGTCGGAGCCGGTGACCGGGGCGGACGCTTCGCCGGCTATGCCGGCGCCAGCAGCCGCGTGCAGCGGCTGGCCGAGGTGACGCCGGGCAGCGAGAGCCGCGCCGCCACCGGCCTGGCGGAACTCGACCGGGTGCTGGGCGGCGGCCTGGTGGCCGGTTCGGTGGTGCTGATCGGCGGCGATCCGGGCATCGGCAAGTCCACCCTGCTGCTGCAGGCACTGGCGTCCTTCTCCGGCCGCCAGCAGGTGCTGTACGTCACCGGCGAGGAATCGCCCGAGCAGGTGTCCATGCGCGCGCGGCGCCTGGGCGTGGCGGCCGACGAGGTGCGCCTGCTGGCCGAAACCTCGGTGGAGCGCATCCTGGAGCTGGCGCGCAGCGAGTCGCCCCAGGTCATCGTCATCGACTCCATCCAGACCCTGTTCACCGGCCTGCTGCAGTCGGCGCCGGGCTCGGTGGCGCAGGTGCGCGAGAGCGCCGCGCAACTGGTGCGCTTCGCCAAGGGCAGCGGCACGGCGCTGTTCCTGGTCGGCCACGTCACCAAGGAGGGTACCCTGGCGGGGCCGCGGGTGCTGGAGCACATGGTCGACACGGTGCTGTACTTCGAGGGCGACGCCGGCGGCCGCTACCGTGTCATCCGCGCCATCAAGAACCGCTACGGCGCGGTCAACGAGCTGGGTGTGTTCGCCATGACCGACAAGGGGCTGAAAGAGGTGCGCAACCCCTCGTCCATCTTCCTGTCCCGGCACGAGCGGCCGGTGGCCGGCAGCGTCATCCTGGTCACCATGGAGGGCACGCGGCCGCTGCTGGTCGAGGTACAGGCGCTGGTGGACGACAGCCAGCTCGCCAACCCGCGCCGCGTCACCCTGGGACTGGAGCAGAACCGCCTGGCCATGCTGCTGGCGGTGCAGCACCGCCACGGCGGCATCCCCATGGGCGACCAGGACGTGTTCGTCAACGTGGTGGGCGGGGTGCGGGTCGGCGAGCCGGCCGCCGACCTGGCGCTGCTGCTGGCGGTGCTGTCCAGCTTCCGCGACCGGCCGCTGCCCACCGACCTGGTGGTATTCGGCGAAGTGGGCCTGGCCGGCGAGATCCGGCCGGTGCCGAACGGCCAGGAACGCCTGCGTGAAGCCGCCAAGCTGGGTTTCCGCCATGCCCTGGTGCCGGCCGCCAACGCGCCCAGGAAGGCCGTCGACGGACTGGGCGTGGTGCCGGTGGCGCGTTTCGCCGAGGTGCTCGATCACCTGCCGGCGCTCTGAATCCGTCGCCCACGCCACCTTGTCTTCGCAGCCGCTGGTTCGGCGGACTCCGCGGCGTGGATTCGAATCCCTTCGTTCGACCAGGACGCCCCATAGCGTACCGTTCCGTTTCGGCGGCGGCCCGGTCGTCAACCCGCCGTTGTCACCCGCCGGCCGGCTGCGCTCAACCGAGCGCCGAGAGTTCGCGCTCAACCAGTTCCGCGTCGCCCAGGTTCAGTTCCACCAGCCGGCGCAGGTGGGTGATGCTGTCGAGGTCGATGTCGTCGCAGGCCAGGCCCAGGCGGCCTTCCTCGCGGTGGGCGACGTGGGTGTCCATGCCGATATCGGGGCCGTCCTGCAGGTGGGCGACCAGCCGCAAGGCGGTGCCGGTGTCACCGTCGAAGTCTTCGGGTTCCCGCACCAGGGCGCCGTGCAGCGACAGGTCGACGAGCTGGGTCTCCCAGGTCTTGTCGCCCTGGCGCAGGGTCACCGGCACGTCGAAGGGAATGCGGCTGAAGCGGCGTTGTTCGCTGTTCTTTTCCGCCTCGCCGGCGACGCCGGAATTGCGGGCGTTCGCCGCGTCGTCGAAGAACTGCAGCTGCAGCCGGCCGACGTCCAGGGTATCTCCGTCCTCGAGCCGGTGCGCGTGCTCCCTGATGGCGGCGCCGTTGACGCTGGGCGGGTGGTCACCGCTCAGGTGGCTGAGGTAATAGCCGCTCTCGCGGCGGGCGATGATGGCCAGGTCGGTTTCCG
>JALSRI010000225.1 GCA_026984835.1 Thiohalobacter sp.
CCTCAACAACCGGCTGTTGAAGACCCTGCTGGAGGACCGTCAGGCCTGGGAGACGGTGCGCTTCGGCGAGGACGAGCCGGTGCCGGCCTGTTTCACCCGGCCCCTGGGACTCGCCACCTGACGGTCCCGTTTTTCCTTCAATTTCATTGAATTGATCTGGGTTCTCCCTTCAGGAACGGTGCCGGTGTGCCGCTAACCGGCGTAGCGCGGTGCGCAGCGCCGGGTGCTCGATGCGGGCGGCGGTCCGTTCGACCAGCTCGCCGGCCCCGGCCGACAGCCGGGCGCGTCGGGCGGGTGGCCCCGGGCGCGGGGCGTCGGCCGCCGGCCGTACCCGTACCCGTACCCGTACCGTGCGGATGCGGTCGCTGCCGAGCTGGCGTTGCAGTTGGGGCGCCAGGAAACGCAGCCGGGCCGCCCAGGCGGGACTGTCGGCGGTCAGCGACAGGGTTCCCCTGCGCAGGTTCGACACCGTACAATGCGCCCCCAGCGGTTCCGGCAGCAGTCGCCGGATGCGGTCCTGCAGGGAGGCCAGCGACCGGGCTCGCGCCAGCAGGCTGGCGGCGGGTCCCTGACCCAGCAGTTCGATGGCGGTGTGGCTCGATCGGCGTCGCATGAGGCTCGGTAGTCAAACAGACCTGGATGGACGGCACAGTAAATGAAATTTCTGCTCTATACCACCACGCACGGGCGTTCCGGCAGCATCCAGCTCGGCCGTCCCGGCGTCTACCTGTCCCTGACCGGCGCGCTGCTCGCCCTGGTGTTCGGCGCCGGCTTCGCCGGCTACCGGCTGGCCGCAACGGAGGCGCCCTCCCCGGCGGCATCGGGCGATGCACTGCAATGGCAGGCGGAACTGGCGGCACAGAAGCAGGAGATCGAGGCGCTGCGGGAGCAGGCGCGCGATCATCTCGACGCCCTGGCGGTGCGCCTCGGCGAGCTGCAGGCGTCGATGCTGCGGGTGGAGGCGCTGGGGCAGCGGGTGGCGCAGGCGGCCCACCTCAGGAAGGGTGAATTCGATTTCGACCAGCCCCCGGCCCGGGGCGGTCCCGCCGAGCCGCTGGACAACGCCCATCTCAGCACGCCGGACTTCCTGCAGGCGCTGGACGAGTTCCAGCAGCAGCTCGACAACCGCGCCCTGCAGTTCGAAGTCATGGAGCGGCTGGTCATGGACCGCGAGCTCAAGGGTGAAGTGTCGCCGGCCGGCCGGCCCATCACCAAGGGCTGGATTTCGTCCTACTTCGGCAAGCGCACCGACCCCTTCTCCGGCCGCCGCGAGATGCACAAGGGCATGGACTTCGCCGGCAAGATGGGTTCGGATATCGTCGCCACGGCGGCCGGCGTGGTGACCTGGGCCGGCAAGCGCTACGGCTACGGCAACCTGGTCGAGGTCAACCACGGCAACGGCTACTCGACCCGCTACGGCCACTGCGAGAAGATCCTGGTCAAGGTCGGCGACAAGGTGGAGAGCGGCCAGAAGCTGGCCCTGATGGGTTCCACCGGCCGCTCCACCGGCCCGCACGTGCACTACGAAGTGCTGAAGAACGGCCGCCAGATCAATCCCTCACGCTACGTGCGCGCCAGCCGCTAGGCGGCGGGGCGGGTTTCGGTCCCGTGCCGGCCCCCTTTCCCGGGGCGCACCATTGTTGCCGAAGAGGCCCCTGAGCGCGGTGAAACCCCTTCGCCGCCCACGCCGTTTGCAATCTGCCCCCGGAATCCCCATATAGACCGCATCGATCGGGCGCCTCACGAAATTTTTCGGCCAAAACCGGGTCCGATGCGGTATCATTTCCACCTTTAAAGATAGATCCCCCCGACAAACCGGTACCCCTCACAGATTATGGTCAGCTCCCTACTACGCAAGGTCTTCGGCACCCGCAACGACAGGATTCTGAAACGTCTCTCCAGGAACGTCGATCGCATCAACGCGCTGGAAAGCGACATGGAGGCGCTCGGTGACGAACAACTGGCCGCCAAGACCGCCGAGTTCCGCCAGCGCCTGGACCAGGGCGCCAGCCTGGACGAGCTGCTGCCCGAAGCCTTCGCCGTGGTGCGCGAGGCCAGCCGGCGCGTGCTCGGCATGCGCCATTTCGACGTGCAGCTCATCGGCGGCATGGTGCTGCACGAAGGCAAGATCGCGGAAATGCGCACCGGCGAGGGCAAGACCCTGGTCGCGACCCTGTTCGCCTACCTCAACGCCCTGCCGGGCAAGGGCGTGCACGTGGTCACGGTCAACGACTACCTGGCGCGGCGCGACGCCGAGTGGATGGGCAAGCTGTACGGCTTCCTGGGCATGCGCACCGGCGTGGTGGTGGGCGGCATGAGCCACGAGGAGAAGAAGGCCGCCTACGAGGCCGACATCACCTACGGCACCAACAACGAGTACGGCTTCGACTACCTGCGCGACAACATGGCGTTCCGCCCCGAGGACAAGGTGCAACGCGAGCTGAACGTGGCGGTGGTCGACGAGGTCGACTCCATCCTCATCGACGAGGCGCGCACGCCGCTGATCATCTCCGGGCCGGTGGACGACAGCTCCGACCTGTACCAGAGGATCAACAAGCTGGTGCCGCAACTCCAGAAGCAGGAACAGGAAGACGGGCCGGGCGACTACAGCGTCGACGAGAAACAGAAGCAGGTGCACCTGACCGAAGAGGGGCATGACCACGTCGAGCGGCTGATGATCAAGGCCGGCCTGCTCGAGGAAGGGCAGAGCCTCTACGATGCCGCCAACCTGACCCTCATGCACCACCTGAACGCCGCCCTGCGCGCCCATGCGCTGTACCAGCGCGACGTCGACTACATCGTGCAGGACAACCAGATCGTCATCGTCGACGAGTTCACCGGCCGCACCATGCCCGGCCGGCGCTGGTCGGAGGGCCTGCACCAGGCGGTGGAGGCCAAGGAGGGGGTGCCGATCCAGAACGAGAACCAGACCCTGGCGTCCATCACCTTCCAGAACTATTTCCGGCTCTACAACAAGCTGTCGGGCATGACCGGCACGGCCGACACCGAGGCGACCGAGTTCCAGCAGATCTACGGCCTGGAAGTTGTGGTCATTCCCACCCACCGGCCGATGATCCGCGACGACCGCGGCGACCTGGTGTTCCTGACCCAGGAAGAGAAGTTCGACGCCGTCATCGAGGACATCCAGGACTGCCGCGAGCGCGGCCAGCCGGTGCTGGTCGGCACCACCTCCATCGAAGCCTCGGAACTGCTGTCCCGGAAGCTGAAGAAGCTCGGCATCGACCACGAGGTGCTGAACGCCAAGCAGCACGAGCGCGAGGCGCACATCATCGCCCAGGCCGGCCGTCCGGGTGCGGTCACCATCGCCACCAACATGGCCGGCCGCGGCACCGACATCGTGTTGGGCGGCAGCCTGCAGGCCGAGCTGGCGGCGCTGGACGACCCCGACGAGCACACCGTGGCGCGCCTGACCAAGGAATGGGAAGAACGCCACCAGCAGGTGCTGGACGCCGGCGGCCTGCACATCATCGGCACCGAGCGCCACGAGTCGCGGCGCGTCGACAACCAGCTGCGCGGTCGTTCCGGGCGCCAGGGCGACCCGGGCTCCAGCCGCTTCTACCTGTCGCTGGAAGACAACCTGATGCGCATCTTCGCCTCCGAGCGCGTGTCCGGCCTGATGCAGAAGCTGGGCATGCAGAAGGGCGAGGCCATCGAGCACCCCTGGGTGAGCAAGGCCATCGAGAACGCCCAGCGCAAGGTCGAGGGCCACAACTTCGACATCCGCAAGAACCTGCTGGAATACGACGACGTCGCCAACGACCAGCGCAAGGTGATCTACGAGCAGCGCAACGAGCTGATGAGCACCGACGACCTGTCGGAGACAGTCAAGGCCATTCGCGAAGACGTGGTCAACGATGTCATCAGCAACTACATTCCGCCCGGCAGCCTCGACGAGCAGTGGGACGTCGCCGGCCTGACCGAGGCGCTGGAGAGCGAGTTCGGCGTCAAGCTCGACATCCAGGGCTGGCTGGACGCCGACGACGACCTCCACGAGGAGACGCTGCGCCAGCGCATCCTGGACGAGATGGAACGGGCCTACGAGGAAAAGGAGCAGCTCGCCGGCGCCGATGTCATGCGCCAGTTCGAGAAGGCCGTCATGCTGCAGGTGCTGGACCAGGCCTGGAAGGAACACCTCGCGGCCATGGACTACCTGCGCCAGGGCATCCACCTGCGCGGCTACGCGCAGAAGGACCCCAAGCAGGAATACAAGCGCGAGGCCTTCGAGATGTTCAGTACCCTGCTCGACCGCATCAAGCTGGATATCGTCAGCATCCTGTCCAAGGTGCAGGTGCGCGAGGAGTCCGACGTCGAGGCGGTCGAGGAACAGCGTCGCCGCAAGGCGCCCATGCAGTTCAGGCACGAAGAGGCGCACGCCATGGATGACGGGAGCGGCGAAGGGGAGGCGGCCGAGGCCGCCGGCGCCCAGCCCCAGCCCTTCAAGCGCGAGGGCCGCAAGATCGGCCGCAACGAACCCTGCCCCTGTGGTTCGGGCAAGAAGTACAAGCAGTGCCACGGCAAACTGAGCTGATTTGATTCCAGTCTGACGCAAAGACGCAGAGGGCGCGGAGGTTCGCAAAGGGAGTAATGAAAAGTATTCTTTCTTTGCGTACCCTGCGCCTTTGCGTCGGGTGGGAATCGAAAACATTATGGCCGTAGGTTATTCCGGACTCCCCGAACTGCTGCCCGTCGCCGGCATTCGCCTGGCGACGGCGGCGGCCGGTATCCGTTATACGGGCCGCGACGACCTGGCCCTGATCGAGCTGGCGCCCGGCAGCACCTGCGCCGCCGTGTTCACCCGCAACGCCTTCTGCGCCGCGCCGGTGCAGGTGGCGCGCGAGCACTTGGGCCGGGCCGCCCCCCGCTACCTGCTCGTCAACAGCGGCAACGCCAACGCCGGCACCGGCGTACGCGGCCTGCAGGATGCGCGGCGCTGCTGCGAGCTGCTGGCCGCGCAGGCCGGTTGCGGGCCGCAGGCGGTGCTGCCGTTCTCGACCGGGGTGATCGGCGAGCACCTGCCGGTGGAACGCTTCCAGGCGGCCATCCCCGGCCTGCATGCGGCCCTGGACACGGACGCCTGGGCGGCGGCCGCCCGGGCCATCATGACTACCGACACCGTGGCCAAGGGCGTGTCGCGCACCCTCGAACTGGACAGCGGCACCGTGACGGTCACGGGCATCGCCAAGGGCGCCGGCATGATCCGCCCCGACATGGCCACCATGCTGGCTTTCGTCGCCACCGATGCCGCGCTGGATCAGCCGGTGCTGTCCGACTGCCTGGCGCGGGCGGTGGAGGGCTCGTTCAACCGCATCACGGTCGACGGCGACACCTCCACCAACGACGCCTGCGTGCTGGCCGCCAGCGGCGCGTCCGGGATCACGCCGACGGGCGCCGATGCGGACCGGTTCACCGCCCTGGTCGGCGACCTGTGCCGGGAACTGGCCCAGCTCATCGTCCGTGACGCCGAGGGCGCCACCCGGTTCGTCACCGTCGACGTGGCCGGCGGCCGCGACGCGCAGGAGTGCCTGCAGGTAGCCTACACGGTGGCCCATTCGCCGCTGGTGAAGACGGCCCTGTTCGCCGGCGACCCCAACTGGGGACGCATCCTGGCGGCGGTGGGGCGTGCCGGGCTGGAAGGGCTGGACGTGGAGCGGGTGGTCATCCGCCTGGGCGACGTCTGCATCGTGCGCGACGGCGGGGTGGCACCGGACTACCGCGAGGCCGACGGCCGGCGCGTCATGGCCGGCGACGAGATCACCATCGGCATCGAACTGGGCCGCGGCCGGGCGCATGAGCGCGTCTGGACCTGCGACCTGTCCCACGACTATGTCACCATCAACGCCGAATACCGCACCTGAGGCGGGTGCGGCCGCGCCGCCGCTGCACGTGGCGGTGGCGGTGCTGTTCAACGCCCGCGGCGAGGTACTGCTGAGCCGACGCCCCGGCCACCTGCACCAGGGCGGGTTGTGGGAGTTCCCGGGCGGCAAGGTGGAGCCGGGCGAGTCCGTGCCGGAAGCGCTGCGGCGGGAGATCCGGGAGGAGCTGGGCGTGACGGTGGGCGCCGCGACGCCGCTGATCCGCGTTCCGCACCGCTACCCCGACCGCGCCGTGCTGCTCGACGTGTGGCGGGTGCGGGACTTCGAGGGCGAACCGAGGGGCTGCGAGGGCCAGCCCGTCGAGTGGGTCGCCGTCGACGCCCTGCGGGCTCGTGACTTTCCCGCCGCCAACCTCGCCATCGTCCGGGCGCTGGAGCTGCCGCCGTACTACCTGATCACGCCGGAGCCACACCCGGCACGCCTCGATACCTTCCTGCGCGGGCTGGAGGCCTCGCTGGAAGCGGGCATCCGGCTGGTGCAGTTGCGCGCCCGGGAACTGGATGCGGCGCTGCTGCCCGGCCTGGCCGCCGAGGCGCGCGCCCTGTGCCACCGCTTCGGCGCCCGGCTGCTGCTGAACGCCGCCCCCGGCCTCGCGGAACGGGTCGGCGCCGATGGCGTCCATCTGCGGGCGGCGTACCTGGCGCGGCGGCTGCAGCGCCCGCTGGATGCCTCGCGGCTGGTCGGCGTGTCCTGTCACACGCTCGGGGAGCTGCAGGCGGCGGCCAGGCTGGGCGCGGATTTCGCCATGCTGTCGCCGGTGCGCGCCACGGCCAGCCATCCGGGGGCGCAGCCGCTGGGCTGGGCACGTTTCGCCGAACGGGTGGACGCGGCCGCCCTGCCAGTCTACGCACTGGGCGGCCTGCACCGGCAGGACCTGGTGCAGGCGGTCGCCCACGGCGCGCAGGGCGTGGCCGCCATTCGCGGGCTCTGGAGAGGGGGTCGGGAATGAAGGGATACCGGTCTTGTCTGATACTGGCGGCGGCGCTGGCGCTGTCCGCCTGCGGGCGCGACGACGGCCAGGATCAGGCTGCGATGCAGGCGCGGACGGCGGGCGACTGCGACCCGGTGCGGCAGCGCTGCGATATCGCGATCGACGGCTTGCGGCTGGCGGTGCGCATGGGGCCGGGGGTGAAGGCGCTGAAGGCCTTCCCGGTGCGGGTATGGCCAGGACTGCCGCCGGGCACGCGGATCGACAAGTTTTTCGTGTCGTTCACCATGGCCGGCATGGACATGGGCATGAACCGCTACCGGCTGGCCGAACAGCCGGATGGCAGCTGGCTGGCCGAGGTGACGCTGCCCATCTGCACCAGCGGCCGCACGGACTGGATCGCGACCATCGAACTGCATACCGACCAAGGGCGCTGGAAGGTGCCCGTTCCCTTCGTCCTGTCCCCCCCGTAGATACTCTGTTCCCCGTCAAGCTTTTCCGAGGAATTTTTCGCTGAAGAGTCGCGAGGAATCAAAAGGCTGGTTATATTTCAGGCAAGCCCAGATACCTGTGAGGTATTTGCGCATGACGGC
>JALSRI010000226.1 GCA_026984835.1 Thiohalobacter sp.
GGAGTCATACGTACCGTCGCCTTCGACAAGACCGGCACCCTCACCTACGGCCGGCCGCAGGTGATCGATCTGCTGCCGCTGGGGGCCACCGAAGCCGAGCTGCTGTCGCGCGCTGCGGCCGTCGAGCAGGCCTCCGAGCACCCGCTGGCACGGGCCGTGATGGAACGGGCCTGCGACGAGGTGGTGGGCATCCCGCCCGCCAGCGGCTTTACCGCGCTCACCAGCGCCGGTGCGCGCGCCGACATCGAAGGGACGACCTGGTACGTGGGCAAGCCATCGCTGTTCCGGGACATGGGCATCGGCCTGGGAGAGCTCGAGGTGGCGGCACAGCGCTTCGAGGCAACGGGCAAGACGGTCATCCTGGTGGGTACGGACAGCGAGCTCATCGGCCTGATCACGCTGCAGGACAGGCTGCGCGACAATGTGCGCACCGTGATCGACGGCCTGCACCGGCTGGGGCTGCGCACCCTGATGCTGACCGGCGACAACGCCGGCACGGCGCGGCGCATCGCCGCCCAGGCCGGCATCGACGACGTGCGCGCCGGGTTGCGCCCGGACGACAAGGTCGCCGCCGTGCGCGAGCTGTTGCGCGACGGACCGGTGCTGATGGTCGGCGACGGCGTCAACGACGCGCCGGCGCTGGCCGCCGCCACCTGCGGCGTGGCCATGGGCGCGGCCGGGACCGACGCCGCCATCGAGGCGGCCGACATCGCGCTGATGGCGGACGATCTCGGCAAGCTGGAGGAAGCCCTGTACCTGGGCCGCAAGGCGCGCCGGGTCAGCCTGCAGAACATCGTCTTCGCCATCCTGGTGCTGGCGATCCTCATCCCGGCCGGTGTCGGCGGCTACATCAGCATCGCCGTGGCGGTGCTGGCCCACGAGGCCAGCGAGCTGCTGGCGGTGGCCAACGGCCTGCGCGCCGCCCGTCCCTGACAGTTACACACATCATTATGTGACCAAAGTCACTTAAATTGTGTCCCGATCACGCTATCTTTGCCGGGAATACAGGGCACGAACCCCGCGTCCTGTATCGGACCGTCAAAAAACAATCTCTCCGGCAGCCGTGGCTCTTGGCGGAGTCTGCCGGCGGGGAACCGGTTTTTACAGGACACGGAAAACCGGCTGTTCGCGCCGTGACGGAGCGCGACACGAAGACCAACAAGCAGATAAAAATCAAAACCGGTTTCGTTTTGGGAGGCATGGACGTGCTCGAACTGGAAGGGGGATGCTGGTGGCGGCAGTTCGCGCCACTGGCCCGTATCGACGACGAAGTCTGGGCGGATGCCGTCGGTGACGCGGAAATCATCGTGGCGCCAGCGGGTTATCCGCTGTTTTATGCTGGCGACAGGTGCCGACGGTTCACCATCCTGCTGGAAGGCACGGTACGGGTCTGTGCGACCGGCCGGCGGGGCCGCGAAATGGTGCTCTACCGCATGCACGCCGGCCAGGCCTGTGTGCTCACCCTCACCAGCCTGATGCTGGGGGGCACCTATCCGGTCAGTGCTGTCACCGAGCGGCCGGTTCGGGGTGCCGCCCTGCGGCTGGATGTCTTCCGGCGCCTGCTGGATCATTCGCCCGGTTTTCGCCAGTACGTGCTGGAATGCCTCGCCGACCAGTTTCACCAGGCCCTGTGCCAAGCCCAGGAACTGGCCTTCGACCCGCTCGACGTGCGCCTGGCCGGCCTGCTGTATCGGCGCTTTCAGGAGGAGAACCAGCTCCGTATCGAGATCACCCACAATCAACTTGCGCAGGAGCTGGGCACGACGCGGGAAGTCGCCAGCCGCATGCTCAAGGGGCTGGAACGCCGCCAGTTGCTGCGGCTGCACCGGGGCAGCATCGAGCTCAACAACACCCAGGCGCTCGAATACCTGTCGCAGAAAGGGGGCGAACTGCTCACTTGACACCGCCCCGGGGGCGGAGGCCGGGATTGGAAAAAGGGGGCGGGCTTCCTATAGACTCCAGTTCCATGAAGTTCCCCGGCATGCCTCTGGCGTCGCAGCACCGGGCTGTTGCACCCTCTTCCACCCGCCCCTCCGCCTGGCGGCGCCTGTGGCTGGCCATGGGTGCCGGGGTGTTGCTGTTCGGGGCGGTCGTGTACGGCCTGGACGTACCCGGGCGGCTGCAGCGCGAGGCCCATGGGCAAGCGGCCATCCGGGCGCTGGATGCCATGCGCCGCCCGCTGTTGCGCATCAAGCGCATCCAGTCCGGCTACCGCCGCGGCCAGCCGGTCGGTGACCGGTTGCGCACCCCGGTGCGGGAAGCATACCGCCTGCTGCGCGACTACCGGCGGGTGGCCGCCTACCACCCGGAGCTGCTCGCCAGGGTGGACCGGTTTGCCGCCACCCTGGACGACTGGATCCGCACCGAGCGGCATCTGTTCGGGCACACCGATCCCGGTGCGCAGGGCGGGGCGGACCAGGCGCACCTCGCCCAACACCTGCTGGAGGCTGGTACGCTGTTCCTGGATACCCTCGACCGCCTGGCCGAGGGCGAACCCCTGATCCACGCGGACATCGCCAGCGGACAAGGCGCCGAGCTGATCCTGCAGGCGGGCGGGGCGCTGCTGTTGCTGTACCTGTTCTCGCTGGTGCTCGGCTACCAGCGACACGTCAACCGGGTGCTGGCGGCCAGCGAGGAAGACCTGCACACCACCCTGCAGTCCATCGGTGACGCCGTCATCGCGACGGATGCCGACGGCCGGGTGACGCGCATGAACCCGGTGGCGGAGACGCTGACCGGCTGGGATGCCCGCGAGGCACTGGGGCACCGCCTCACCGAGGTGTTCCACATCGTCAATGCCGGCACCGGCGAGGCGGTGGACAACCCGGCCGAAAAGGTGATTCGCGAGGGCTGTATCGTGGGCCTCGCCAACCACACCCTGCTGATCGCGCGCGATGGCAGCCGCCACCAGATCGCCGACAGCGGCGCGCCCATCCACGGCGCCGACGGGCGCATCACGGGCGTAGTGCTGGTGTTCCGCGACGTCAGCGAGGAATACCGCCTGCAGCAGGCGGTTCGCGAACAGGCGCGGGAACTCGAATACGGCAAGGCGCGCCTGGAAGAGGCCCAGCGCATCGCCCGCCTGGGGCACTGGGACCTGGACCTCGGCAGCGGCACCCTGCAGTGGTCGGACCAGATCTACCGCATCTTCGACCTCGACCCGGCGGACTTCCAGCCTTCCTACGAGACCTTTCTGCAGATCGTCCACCCGGACGACCGCGAATTGCTCGACCGCGTCTACCGCGAGTCGGTGGAACAGAGGAAACCCTACGACCTCGTGCACCGGCTGCTGCTGCACGACGGCCGGGTCCGCTACGTGCGCGAACGCGCGGAAACCGAGTACGACGCCGAGGGCAGGCCGCTGCGCTCCCTGGGCACGGTGCAGGACATCACGGAACAGGTGGAAGCGGAGCAGGAGCTGCGCCTGGCGGCCACCACCTTCAACACCCACGCCGGCATCCTGATCACCGATCCGGACGGCACCATCCTGCGCGTCAATCCGGCGCTCGAGGCCATGACCGGCTACAGTGCCCGGGAGCTCATCGGCGCCAACCCGCGCATCCTGAAATCCGGCCGCCAGGACGAGGCCTTCTACCGGCGCATGTGGACCGAACTCGAGGCGGCCGGCCAGTGGCAGGGCGAACTGTGGAACCGGCGCAAGGATGGCGGCCTGTACGCCGAATGGCTGACCATCACCGCGGTGAAGAACGAGGCGGGAGAAGTCACCCACTACGTGGGGGCGACCCAGGACATCACCGAGCGCAAGCGCGCCGAGGCGCGTATCGAGCACCTGGCCTATTACGACGATCTCACCGATCTGGCCAACCGCCGCCTGCTGCACGACCGGCTGCAGCAGGAGATCGCCGTGGCCCGCCGTCACGACGCTTTCGGCGCCCTGCTGTTCCTCGACCTGGACCGCTTCAAGAATCTCAACGACGCCCTCGGCCATCCGGTGGGCGACGAACTGCTGCGCCAGGTCGGCGCGCGCCTGAAGCACCTGGTGCGCGCCGAGGACACGGTGGCGCGGCTGGGCGGCGACGAGTTCGTGGTGCTGCTGCCGGCACACCGTCGCAAGCAGGCGCAGGCCGGCTTCGACGCCCAGGCGGCGGCGGAGAAGATCCGCGTCCACCTGTCCGAGCCCTACGACCTGGACGGTCACAGCTATCATATCTCGGTCAGCATCGGCATCGTCCTGTTCCCGGAGGGACAGGAGGACGCGGACGACGTGCTCAAGCACGCCGACAGCGCCCTGTACCGCGCCAAGGACGAGGGGCGCAACACGGTGCGTTTCTACCGGCCCAGCATGCAGGCCACGGCCGACGCCAGGCTGGCGCTGGAGCGCGATCTGCGCGATGCCCTGCTGCACGACCAGTTGTCGCTGCATTACCAGCCCAAGGTCGACGACAGCGGAGCCATCATCGGCGCCGAGGCGCTGCTGCGCTGGCGGCATCCCGAGCGTGGGGACATACCGCCCGCGCATTTCATACCGGTGGCGGAAGAGACCGGCCTCATCGGTGAACTGGGCGCCTGGGTGCTGCGGACCTCGCTGGAACAGTACGACGCCTGGTTGCAGGCGGGACTGCCGATAGAGGACATGCGCATGGCCATCAACGTCAGCGCCCGGCAGTTCCACGAAGCCCGCTTCGTCGACCAGGTGCTGGACACCTGCGCCGCGGCCGGCGTGTCGCCCGACCGCGTCGAACTGGAGATCACCGAGAGCCTGGTCATGGCCGATGTCGGCGACGCCATCGAAAAGATCCGCCATCTCCGGGAACGGGGCGTGCATTTCTCCATCGACGATTTCGGCACCGGTTATTCGTCGCTGGCCTACCTCAAGCGGCTGCCCGTGGACTGGCTCAAGATCGACCGCTCCTTCGTGCGCGACATCCCCGCCGACACCAACGACGCCGCCATCGTCGACACCATCATCGCCATGGCCAGCCATCTTGGCCTGGGTGTGATCGCCGAGGGCGTCGAGACCCGGGCGCAGCTCGCGTTTCTCAAGGACAAGGGCTGCCCGGCCTTCCAGGGTTATTTCTTCAGCCGGCCGCTGGCGGCCGGCGACTACGCGGAACTGATACGGTCGGGCCGTCTGGAGGAGAATGCGGGCCTGGACTGAGTCCGGACCTGCTTGTGTGCCTTTTGTTACATAAGCGGCCGGCGATCGGTGGTACAAGAAAGATCTGCACCCGAAGGGTGGAGGTGCAGGTGCATGCCAGGGCCGGCCCGACCATAACGATGAATACGGGGCGTCGCAGTCATTTCGTCTTTCCGTGACAACGCAGGGGTTCGCCGGGCCGTGCCGGTGTGGTTGACGGTGATCGCCGTGCTGTTCGTGCAATCGGCCTGCGTGGCAGGCAGCCTGCCGCCACTGGCTTCCTGCCCCGGCCATGGCGCCGCTCCGGTGGCGACCGCCCAGCCGGGCCACCACGCACGCGACGGTTCCGGAGACCCTCATGCGCACGACGGCGAGGCCGCGGCCGGGCAGGCCGGTGGCTGCAGCGAACTGCTGTGCCCGGAGTGTCGCGCCCTGTACGGCGCCCACCTGCTGGCCCTGCCGACCGCCGCTACCCTGTTGCCGACCCGCCCCGCGCGCCTGTTCCGCCGTCCCGGCGGGTACAGCTACCGCGCCCCCTTCCTGCCCCCCCGTACCCCGCCCCCCATCTGCCGCCGCCCGGCCTGACGACAACAACCATTCTGACCTGGCCCGGTGCCGCCGGCTCGCCGCCGTTGCGCGGCTGGCCAGCCCCTGGCTGAGCCCGGCACCCGGCATGGATCCGCCACCCGGCGGAAGTGAGGAGAGCATGAAGAGACGAGCATTTCTGAAATCCGGCCTGGCCGGATCGGCGGCCTTCGCGATGTCCGGCCTGACCCTGTTTTCGCCACGCGGCGCCCGCGCCGCCGTCAACCGTGTCGACCTGGTCGCGGAAGGCGTGACCAGGAACCTGGTGGACGGCAACAGCCTGTTCACCTGGCAGTACCGCGACACCGGCGGCAGCGGCCCCGGCGCGCTGGCTTCGGGGCTGGTGGTCCGAGAGGGCGACAGCGTCGACGTCACCCTGACCAACCACCTGGACCGCCCCGTCAATTTCGCCATCCCCGGCGTCATGGCGGCCACCCCGGCGGTATCGCCCGGGGCGTCGCGGACCTACAGCTTCACCGCGCCGCCGGCCGGCAGCTACTTCTATACCGATGACGTCAACGGCGAGATCGGCCGGGCCATGGGCCTGGCCGGACCGCTGGTGGTCATGCCGGCCGACGGCTCCAGCCGCCTGTATGCGGGCGGTCCCACCTTCGACCGCCAGTACACCCTGGTGCTGAGCGAAATGGACGACCGGCTCAATGCCGCGGTGCAGAACGGCGGCGGTTACGACATGGCCGCTTACGAGCCCAACTACTATTTCGTCAACGGGCTGAGCTATCCGGAGACCAAGGCCGACGGCGACACCCTGGTAGCCATGAGCCTGGGCGAGGATGTCGCCATCCGCTTCATCAACGCCGGCTGCATCAGCCATCCGCAGCATTTCCACGGCTACCACGTGCGCGTCGTCAGCCGCAACCGGGTGGTGGAGACGGCGGTGATCGACAAGGACACCACCCAGGTGGAGCGCGGCATGTGCACCGACGTAATCCTGCCCGTCACCCAGCCCGGCGCCTACCCGCTGCACACCCACTATGTACCGGGCGTGACAGCCAACGGCGTCTATGTCTATCCCTATGGCGGCGCGCTGATCGTGATGTCCGCGTCCTGACGAAGGAGGAGAATGAACATGTTCAAGATCTTGAGAGAACCTTTCCTGACCATGCGCCACGGTGGTGGCATGGGCGGTGGTGGTGGCGGCGGCACCGGTGGGGGCAGCACCGGCGGCGGCCGTACCTTCAGCTACCTGGCGTCGCCGGCCAGCGTCGGCGTCAGTATGATGGGCGGGCTGACCATGGCCGACGGTGCCTCCCTGCGCACCTGGTACTTCGGCGGCGGCTTCAACGGCGACCGGCCGCTGGCGGGACCGGTGTTCGAGGCCAACGAAGGTGAGACCGTCGCTATCACCCTCACGTCCATGATGCCGCACAGCATCCATTTCCACGGCCTGGACGTCGACCAGGCCAACGACGGCGTGCCCAGCACCTCCGGCTATGTCGGGCGCAGGATGGGCGGCGGCAACTTCGGGCGCGTGGGCGACGCCCCCAGTCTCGGCAGCAGCTATACCTATACCTTCGTCGCACCGCATGCCGGCACTTACATGTACCACTGTCACGTGGATACGGTGCTTCACCTGGAGATGGGTATGTACGGTACGGTCATCATCCGCCCGGCGGACGGCGCCACCAACGTCGCCTGGAGCGGCGGCCCGGCGTTCGACAGGGAGTATGTGTGGCAGCTCGGCTGCTTCGACAGCC
>JALSRI010000227.1 GCA_026984835.1 Thiohalobacter sp.
TGTGGTCGAAACGCGCGCGTTTCCAGCTCTTCTCGTTGTGGCAGGAATCACACTTGCGGCCGTAGCGGCCGCGATGCTGGTCGTCGTCGCGATGACAGCCGTAGCAGTCGCTGGGTGGATCCTTGCGGTCCACTGGTTCGACATGGCAGGCCTCGCATTCGATTTTGCGATGGCGGCCCTTGAGCCTGAATTCGGTATCCCTGTCATGGTCGAATTCACTCTTCTTCCAGTCGCGCGGGCTGTGGCAATCTTCGCACTTGTCGCCATTGTCTCCGCCGTGCACATCGTCGAGCGCATGGCAGGCGTCGCAGGTCGCAGGCGTGTCCTTGTAGCGTTCGTTCACGTGGCAGCCATCGCAGGCAGCTTTCTTGTGCTTGCCTTCCAGCGGGAAGTCGGTCTTGTCGTGGTCGAACTCGAACTTGTCCCAGGCCTTGGGCGTATGGCAGTCGCCGCATTTGTCGCCCAGGTTGCCCTTGTGCGGGTCGTTGTCGCGGTGGCAGTCGATGCAGCTCCCTGGCGTCTCCGAGAACTTCCTGTCTTCCTCGTGGCAGCTCGCGCAGGCGACAGACGCATGTCCGCCCCGAAGATGAAAATCGGTCAGATCGTGATCGAAAGTGGCGCGGTTGAGGTGGACGATATCGGCATCACGTCCGATGTGTTCGGTATGGCAGGATTTGCAGGTCGCGTCGGATACGGCGGGGTTGCGGCCATGAAAGCCCGTGTGATGGCGGATGTCCTTGTCTATATCCTCATGGCAGTCGCGGCACAACTGGTTCTGGGTGCGCTTGCTGAAGCGCACGTGGCAGCGGGAACACTCGGTCTCCAGCTTGGCGTGGCCCTCGATCACCGGGCCAGGCATAAGCAGGCTTTCGATGTCCGTGGCGTTTGCCGCATTGCTGTAGGCGAGCATCATCATGGTGACAAGCCAGAATTTGATCCAGTGTGCCATGGTCCATTTGGCTTCCTGCAGTCAGTACATGTGAACGGCGATGACATGGATCACCCCTGAGACGATGAGCATCAGGAACAAAGGCAGGTGCAGAAGGTGCCACAGCGAAAACAGCCGTTCGAAGAAATGGAACTGGGCCACCTTGCGCAGGCTGGACAGGTAGGCGCTGATATGGCGAATCAACGTCTTGCCGTTGGTGTCGATACCGCGCGAGGAAGCAAGAAACCTGATGCGAATACCCAGCAGCAGCAGGTGGGTGCGCAAGCCCAGGAACAGCATGGTCCACAGGCTGGACACCAGGTTGTGGCGACGCTGGATCACCTGGTGCTCGAAGTGGGCGATGCGCTCCAGGGTCTTCGGCCTCATGCGCAGGCGTTCCACCAGCGCCCGCCGCAGCAGCTCGGAATGTCGTTGCAGTTCTTCCACCGTTGCCTTGCGGCCATAGAGGCCGTGGTGGATACGCGTATAGAAATAGCGGCCCGCCAGGCCGCTGCCGGCGACCGCCAGCATGCAGAACAGGGCGACGTTGCTGTTGAGGGAGCCGAGCCCGAAACCGCAATGGAAGAGAATGAGCAGCGGACCCAGTATCCCGAACAGCATGTGAGTGCGGAACCAGTACTTGACCGGGCCGAGATTACGCAGTCGGCGGTTGTGCTTGCGCAGCGGGTACAGCAGCAGCAACAGCATGAGGACGCCGCCGGCGATGCCGAGTGCGTAGCCGGTGCCCGATTCCGCGGTGAGCGGCCAGTCGGCGCGGAGCTTCCAGCCGGCATAGATCAGCAGGGCGACCAGCAGGTAGCCGAGCGTGACCAGGGAACCGGCCAGGCGCGGACGGTACATGCGCACGAGCCCGGCCACGACCCGTTGTTCGTGGCTGCGGTGCACCCTGGTCGGCTCCCGGGCGGGGGAGGCGGGTGGGAATTCAGCCGTGAGTTCTGCATTCAGTGCCATGCTTGTCGGTCCATTTGCTCTGCGAGCCGGTAAGTCCGGTAGCTATCAGCGGTCGGTGGGTTGTTATCTTGATTGGTGCAAGGTTGCCGGGCTGTGCACTGGTTCTCAAAGTTTGGGAAAATTGCACCAATCACCGAATGCAAACGCCATGCCAGCAATTCCCGTCATGGCCGCTGCTGTGACGGGGTGAATCTGGCGCAAGTCATTGATTCTGGGTTATTGTTTTCTCGCGTCAGCGGGTCGGGGTGACGCATGGGGACCCCCGAAACGGGTTCTGTCGTCGTATGGAGACAGGAGAAAACCGCCCCGAACCTATGAGTTCCACGCAATGTCGGAAAAATAGACAGTCGTCCTGTCATCGGGAGACGACAGTCCGGTGGCCGCCTGTGTGATGTCAGAGACCCGGAAGGCGCGTGCGCCGGCGCGCAGACGGGCGGGCCGGATTTGGTACGCAGTTTGCTTTCCTTGCAGCTTGTGAGTCGGATCACATTCCGGTCATTCGTCGGACCGGCTCACTTCAGGTCGGGGTGGGGTGCTGCCGATGACAAGCGATGCGCACGACCACTACGACACGAAGCCGGAACATTGCCTGAGTCCATGGATCCCAGACTGCTGTTTTACCTGACACCCCTGGCGGTGATCGTGGTGTGGACGCTGGCCCAGCGCTACCTCCGGCAGGCGCGGGCGCTGGCGACGCTGGAGGAGAACCGCAAGGCGGGCCTGGTCGAGCCGGCCTCGCTGCACCCGCTCATCGATCCACTCAAGTGCATGGGCTGCGGCTCCTGCGTCAGCGCCTGCCCGGAGCACAACGTCCTCGGACTGGTGGGCGGCAAGGCGGATCTGATCAACCCCACCCACTGCATCGGCCACGGCGCCTGCCGCACCGCCTGCCCGCTGGATGCCATCACGCTGGTGTTCGGCACCGAGACGCGTGGCGTCGACATCCCGCTGGTCAAGGAAAACTTCGAGACCAACATGCCCGGCATCTTCATTGCCGGCGAGCTGGGCGGCATGGGGCTGATCCGCAACGCCATTGAGCAGGGTCGCCAGGCGCTGGAGAACATCTGCAAGGTCGATGGTGTCGGAAAGGGTGACGGCAGCATGCTCGATCTGGTGGTGGTGGGTGCGGGTCCGGCCGGTTTTGCAGCTTCCCTGGGTGCCATCGAAAGAAAACTGCGCTACGTCACCGTCGAGCAGGACAGCCTCGGCGGCACCGTCGCCCACTTCCCGCGGGGCAAGCTGGTGATGACGGCGCCGGTGCGCCTGCCGCTGGTGGGCAAGGTGAGGTTCAGCGAGACCAGCAAGGAAGAGCTGCTGGCATTCTGGCAGGACGTCGAACGCAAGACCGGTGTATCGATCCGTTACGGTGAGCGCGTCGAGGAAATCACACCCGCCGCCGGCGGCTACACCGTGCGAACCACCCGCGACAGCTACCAGACCCGCACCGTCCTGCTCGCCATCGGCCGGCGCGGCACGCCGCGCAAGCTTGGTGTGCCGGGCGAGGAACTGCCCAAGGTCGTCTACCGCCTGATCGATCCGGAACAGTACCGGGATCAGAAGGTGCTGGTTGTGGGCGGCGGCGACAGCGCGCTGGAGGCTGCCACCAGCATCGCCGAACAGCCTGGCACCCGGGTCGTGCTGTCCTACCGTTCGGAAGCGTTCTCCCGCGCCAAGGAAAAGAACCGGCGCAAGGTGGAGCAGGCCACGGCCGAGGGGCGGCTGGAGGTGCTGTTCAAGTCCAACGTCAAGGAGATCTCCGAGACGCGGGTGAAGATAGACTGGGACGGCAAGCTGGTGGAATACGACAACGATGCCGTCATCGTCTCTGCCGGCGGTATCCTGCCCACACCTTTCCTGAAGAAGACCGGCATCGAAGTGGAGACCAAGCATGGCACGGCCTGAATCCCTGCTGCGGGTCGGGCTGTTGTGCCTGTTGGCGTGTCTCCTGCCGGTGCAGGCGCTGGCCGACATGGCCGAAGCCCGGACCGCCATCCGCCTGCATCGCTTCGGGCAGGCCGCAAGCCTGCTCAGGCCGCTGGCCGAGGCCGGTGACGCCGCCGCGCAGTACCAGCTGGCGGCCCTCTACCGCGCCGGCCGGGGTGTCGAAAAGGATTACGCCAGGGCCGCACGCTGGTACGGGGCGGCGGCCGCGCAGGGCTATGCCAAGGCACAGTACAACCTGGGCGTGTTGTACGAGAACGGCTGGGGCGTCGACAAGGCGCCCGACCAGGCGCGGCTCTGGTTCCAGCGGGCGGCGGCCCAGGGCCACGTGATGGCCCGGGCCAGGCTGGGCGGGGAGGCGGAGGGCCGGGCGCGCCCCCGCCGGGACAGCGAACCGGCCCGGGGCCGGCAGGCCAGCCCGCAGCAGCGACTGCACAGGCTGGCGCTGAAGGGCGATGCGGACGGTCTCCGGCGTCTGCTCGATACAGGCGTGGACGTGGATGCGCGGGACGACTACGGCGCCACGGCGCTGATGAAGGCGGCGGAACAGGGCCATCCGCAGGCCGTCCGGCTGCTGCTGGAACGGGGTGCGGACAGTCGTGCGCACGACCGTTACGGGGATACTGCCCTCATCAAGGCGGCCGGCCTCGGTCACGGCGAAATCGTCGGGCTGCTGCTGGCGGCCGGCGCCGACCCGGACGCGGCCGACCGTAACGGCAATACGCCGCTGATGCTGGCAGCCCGCGAAGGAGACGCCGTCGCCGTGCGTCACCTACTCGCCAGGGTCACCCGCCTCAACCACCGCAACCGCAAGGGCTGGACGGCGCGCGATTTCGCCCGCAACGCCGGCCATGCCGACGTCGAAAGACTGCTGGCGGCGCGCGGTGCGGTGGCGGCCGTCGGTGCCGAATCGAAGAAGAGGAAGCAGCAGAAGCGGCTCGACAAGCGTCTGAGCCGACGCCGTTCGTCGACGGCCGAATCTGCCCTGGGTGATCTGCCATTGCTGGTGGAAGCGGCCTGGCGCAACCGCGAGGACGTGGTGCGCACCCTCCTCAAGCAGGGTGTGGACGTTGATACCAGAGACCAGGAAGGGCATACCGCGCTGAGCCGGGCGGCCTGGCGCGGCCATACCAACATCGTGCAGGCGTTGCTGGCCGCCGGCGCGCACGTCGACACCCGGGACGCGGCGGGCCGGACACCGCTGCGCCTTGCCGCCGACGCCGGCCACGAAGCGGTGGTCCGGTCGCTGCTGGCCTTCAAGGCCGCGCCCGACATCGCTGACGACGAAGGCATGACCGCCTTGCTGGTGGCGATCAGGAATGGCCATGCCGGCGTGGCGCAGGCGCTGATCGACGGCGGCAGCACCATCGGGCTCGCCCGGGGCGCCAAGGCCACGCCGTTGCTGTGGGCGGCCCGCAACGGAGATACCCGTTCGGCGGCGCGGCTGCTGGCGCACGGCGCCTGTGCCGACTGTACCGACGGCCATGGCCGCTCGGGACTCTGGTATGCCGCAGACCAGGGCAACGAATCGCTCGTGGACCTGCTGCTGAAAGCCGGCGCCCGTGCCGATCGCCAGGACAAGGACGGTTATGCGCCCTTGCATCGGGCCGCGATGGCCGGCGAGTCGGACGTGATCGTCCGCCTGTTGAAGCAGGGCGCGAAAGTCGACCTGGCCACGCATGAAGGCAATACCGCCCTGATGCTGGCGGTGCTGAAGGGGCGGGTCGAGGCGGTCGGCCGGCTGCTGGCCGCCGGTGCCGCGATCGACCTGAAGAACGACGAGGGAGAGACCGCGCTCATGTTTGCGGCCCGCGCCGGTGACAGGGAGATCGTCGGGCGCCTGCTGGCGGCTGGCGCCAACCCGGCCCTGCGCAACGGCAGGCACGAGCAGGCCGCCGCGCTGGCGTCGGCCGCCGGCCACGACGACGTCGCCAAACTGCTGGAGGAGCACCGCGGCTCCGGTTTCTGGCTGCTGGATGGATTTCATTGACTCGGCATCTGTGGATCCGCTGCCCGGTCGCGGTATCCTGACCCGGGTCGGCCATGTGGCCGGCGGGCCTACAACCGGGCCGGTCCGTCCATTTGCCACGGCGGGCATATCTGAAACTGTTCCAGCATGTAGTTGACGAATACCAGCACCTTCACCGGCACATACTTGCACGAAGGATAGAGAAGGTACGCATAAAGCGGCCGTTCCGTCACGCTGATCTCATAATCGGGAAACAGATCCACCAGCCGGCCGTGCTGGATATCCCTGGCGATCACCCACTCCGGCAGCAGGGCGATGCCCATGTCCATGAGAGTGCACTGCTTGAGTGCCAGTGCATTCGAAACCGAGCAGTTGCCCCGGACCGGTACCTCGGTCGGTTCTTCCCCCGGGCGGTTGAAGCGCCATCCGGTGCTGAAACCGGGGAACGGGAACAGCAGACAGTTGTGATTCCGGATGGCTTCGGGTGACTCAGGCCTGCCAGCCGTCCTCAGGTATCGCGGTGTGGCGCAGGCCCTGAGGACGATCCGATGGATCTTCCTGGTGACAAAACGATGGTCCTCGGCGGGCCCCAGCCGGATAGCGACATCGATGTTGTCGTCGACCAGGTTCATGACCCGGTCGCTCAACTCGAGCCTGATGTCGAGCCGGTTGTAACGATCGGTGAACCGCTTGAGCAGGGGTACGACCGCAATCTGGCCAAAGGTGGTGGGTGCCGTGATCCGCAGCACGCCCGCGGGTTGTTCATTGTTGTCCCTGAGTTCCGTGCCGGCCAGTTCCAGTGTCTCCACGACGGGACTGACCCTCTGGTGATACTTGATGGCAGCCTCCGTCGGTTTCAGGCCGCGTGCGGTGCGCTGGAAGAGGCGGACATCCAGCTCCTCCTCCAGCGAGGAGATGGCGCGGGAAACGGAGGAAGTGACCAGGCCCAGTTCCCGGGCGGCGGATGCGAAGCTTCCGCGCTGCATGACTTCCACGAACAGTTGCAAGGTCTTCAGTTCCACAATTGCGTCATATGCAAATCAGGTTTGCAGGTGTGTGGGTTACGCCACCCGGCGGGGTGGCTATAATCCAGCCGCAAACAGGGCACGTGCCGGCGTGGAGTGGCGGGCCGTGTCGGGCCGGTCGCCCCGGTGCGAACCCGTGTCGGGATGGTCTGTGTGCCTCCGGTCGCTGGATAAGGACAGGTACCGATGGATCGCTACAGCATTCTCTATCCTTCATTCGCGTTGGCGTTCCTCACGTTCGCGATTGGCGTCTGGATGCGCAAGACACGCGTGCGCGCGCGCCGCGAAGGGCTGGATCCGGAGTATTTCAGGCTGAACCGGGGTGCCGAGCCCCCGGATTACCTGGTGAGAGTGAGCCAGCATTATGACAACTTGTTCGAAATGCCGGTGCTATTTTATGTCATTTCGATCATTGCCTATGTGACCCTGGATACAGACGGTCCGGTTGCCTGGTTGGGCTGGCTCTACGTGCTCATCCGCTATGCCCATGCGTATATTCACACGACCTACAATGACCTGGCGCACCGGAGGCTCGTCTTCTTTCTCGGTT
>JALSRI010000228.1 GCA_026984835.1 Thiohalobacter sp.
ACGCGGTGCCGGCCGGCGCCACCGTCATCTTCAGCGCCCATGGCGTGTCACAGGCGGTGCGCCGGGAGGCCGACGCGCGCGGCCTGAAGGTGTTCGACGCCACCTGCCCGCTGGTCACCAAGGTGCACCTGGAAGTGAGCCGCTTCAGCCGCGAGGGCCGCGAGTGCGTGCTCATCGGCCACGCCGGCCACCCCGAGGTGGAAGGCACCATGGGGCAGTACGACCGCTCGGCGGGCGGGGAGATCTACCTGGTGGAACGGCCGGAGGACGTGGCCGGCCTGCAGGTCAGGCGACCCGACAGCCTCTGCTACGTCACCCAGACCACCTTGTCGATGGACGATACCGCGCGGGTGATCGACGCCCTCCGGGATCGTTTCCCCGCCATCCAGGGACCGCGCAAGGACGACATCTGCTACGCCACCCAGAACCGACAGGATGCGGTGCGCGAACTGGCGGCCGGTGTCGACCTGTGCCTGGTGGTGGGCTCGCCGAACAGTTCCAATTCCAACCGCCTGCGCGAGCTGGCCGGTCAGCAGGGCGTGCCGGCTTACCTGGTGGATTCCGCCGACGATATCGAGCGGGCCTGGCTGCAGGATGTGGAGCGGGTCGGCGTGACGGCCGGCGCTTCGGCGCCGGCCGCCCTGGTCGGCCAGGTGGTGGAACGACTGCGCGCCTGGGGCGCCGTTGAGGTGGTCGAGGCCCGTGGCCGCGAGGAGCATGTCACCTTTTCTTTGCCGCGCGAACTGGCGTCCTGAGCGGCGCCGTCGCTACCAGCAGTTCGCGCCGCCGGCCGATCCCTTGACGCCTGCCTGGTTGATGGTCAGGGCCCCGCAGGGATCGGTGGCCTGGGCGCCGCCCGCAACCGGTGTCGCGGTGATGGTGAAGGTGCTCGCCGTGGGTGCGTTGTAGGTGATGTTGTAATAGCCCTCGCCGGAGGCGTGGGCGGCCACGGCGCCCACGTAGGTGTTGTTCTGGGTGTAGAAGCGTTCCGCCCGCTGCATGTCGGTCAGCAGGGCGGCGTGCGCGTCCGACCGCCGTGTCTTCTGCATCTGGTTCTGGTACGACGGGTAGGCGATCATGGCCAGTATGCCGACGATGGCCACGACGATCATCAGTTCGATGAGGGTGAAGCCCCGGTCATTGCGTTGGTTCATTTGAGTCCCTGCCTTTTGCGATCTGTGAGAGTGTTGCATCAATCCAGGTAGATCCATATCTCCATGGCCCGTGACGGCACGTCGCCCGCGGCCGGCTGATCCGTACGCAAGCCCACCGATGTTCCCGGCGTGAGCTCGTCGAGGTTCAGGAAGCCGCGTTCGTCCGGCGCATGGACGACTGTGTTCTGGTCCAGGCGGTAGTAGCGCTGGTCCACGCGGATCTCCCGGGTGTCGCGGTTGATCTCCAGCAGCGTACCGGCAATGTTGGCGTCGTCCGCCCGGGCCGGCTGACCCTGCAGGAGCAGGGCCAGGACGGCGGCCAGGCAGGTCAGGGTGCGTTTCGGCATATTCATGTCATCAATCCTCGTTCAGGTTCGGATCAGCGGATCTGGCGCC
>JALSRI010000229.1 GCA_026984835.1 Thiohalobacter sp.
GCCCTTTGCCCCCACGCTTGTAGGAGCGGGCTTGCCCGCGATCCCGGCGTCGGCGGAACCCGCCGGTGCCTGGAGGCGCCGGGCCCATCGCGGCCAAGGCCGCTCCTACAGGGGTGGCGTAGACAGGCGGGCTTGCCCGCGATCCCGGTGTCGGCGGGGGCCGCCGGTGTCTGGTGCCGCCGGACCCATCGCGGCCGAGGCCGCTCCTACAGGGGTGGCGTAGACAGGCGGGGTCGCCCGCGATCCCGGTGTCGGCGGGGGCGCCGGGTGTCTGGTGCCGCCGGACCCATCGCGGCCGAGGCCGCTCCTACAGGGGTGGCGTAGACAGGCAGAGGCGCTTGTAGGAGCGGGCTTGCCCGCGATCCGGCTCAGCCGGCGGCCAGGCTGTCCAGGTATTTCTCCGCGTCCAGCGCCGCCATGCAGCCGGAGCCGGCCGAGGTGACGGCCTGGCGGTAGACGTGGTCGGCCACGTCGCCGGCCGCGAAGACGCCATCGATGCTGGTGGCGGTGGCGTCACCCTCCAGGCCGCTCTTGACCGTGATGTAGCCGTGATGCATGTCGAGCTGGCCCTCGAACAGGGCCGTGTTGGGCTTGTGGCCGATGGCGATGAACACCCCGTCCACGCGGATGTCCCGGGTGGAGTCGTCCTTGACGTTGCGGATGCGCATGCCGGTCACGCCGCTGTCGTCGCCCAGCACTTCGTCCAGCACATGGTCCCATTCGATGGTCACCTTGCCTTCCTTCTCGCGCTCGAACAGCCGCTGCTGCAGGATCTTCTCGGCGCGCAGGGCGTCGCGCCGGTGCACCAGGGTGACGTGGGAGGCGATATTGGACAGGTACAGGGCTTCCTCCACCGCCGTGTTGCCGCCGCCGATGACGGCTACCGGCTTGTCGCGGTAGAAGAACCCGTCACAGGTGGCGCAGGCCGACACGCCCTTGCCCTTGAAGGCCTCCTCCGAGGGCAGACCCAGGTACTGGGCGGAGGCGCCGGTGGCAATGATGAGCGCATCGCAGGTATAGATACCGGCATCGCCTTCCAGGCGGAACGGCCGCTGCGTCAGCGTCGCGGTATGAATGTGGTCGAACAGGATCTCGGTGGCGAAACGCTCGGCGTGCTTGCGCATGTCTTCCATCAGCGCCGGCCCCTGCAGGCCTTCGGGGCCGCCGGGCCAGTTCTCCACCTCGGTGGTGGTCATGAGCTGGCCGCCCTGTTCCAGGCCGGTGACGAGCACGGGGTCGAGATTGGCGCGCGCCGCGTAGATGGCGGCGGTGTAGCCGGCCGGTCCGGAACCCAGGATCAGCAGGCGGCAGTGCTTGGTTTCGCTCATGTATAATGACTCCGGTTCGGCGGTGGCCGGCGCGGCGCCGGCGGGCGGCGCCAATGGTACGTAATGTCCCCGGAGGGGTAAAGGAGCGGTTATGCGCATCGGCGTGCCCAGGGAGATCAAGCCGCTGGAAGGGCGGGTCGGACTGGTGCCGGCAGCTTGTTCCTCGCTCGTGGCCGCAGGCCACGAGGTGTTCGTGGAGCGGGGCGCCGGCCTGGCGTCCGGCTATGACGACGACGCCTACCGGGATGCCGGCGTCACCCTGTGCGACGACGCCGCTTCGCTGTATGGCCGGGCGGAACTGATCGTCAAGGTGAAGGAGCCGGTGGAGGGGGACCTGCGCTACCTGCGCGCCGACCACCTGCTGTTCGGTTATCTGCATCTGGCCGCCAACCCGGGGCTGCTGCGCCGGCTGCTGGACATCGGGCTGACGGCGGTCGCCTTCGAGACCGTCCAGGAGGCCGACGGCAGCCTGCCGCTGCTGGCGCCCATGAGCGATATCGCCGGGCGCCTGTCCATCCAGCTCGGCACCCACCTGCTGCACCGGCCCCAGGGGGGCAAGGGCCTGCTGCTGGGCGGCCTGCCGGGGGCCGAGCGCGGCCGCGTGGTGGTCATCGGCGCCGGCACCGCCGGCGGCAACGCGGCGCGCTATGCCGCCGCGGTCGGCGCCGAGGTCACGGTGTTCGACCGCAAGCGCGACAAGTTGCTTGCCATGCGCGCGCTGGGCGGCAACGTCACCGGCCTGTTCCCCTATCCGGACGCCATCGACGAGGCGGTCGCTGCAGCCGACCTGGTGGTGGGCGCGGTGCTGGTTCCGGGTGCGCGGGCGCCGCACGTGGTGAGCCGGGCCCAGGTGCGCGCCATGCAGCCGGGCGGTGTCATCGTCGACATCTCGGTGGACCAGGGCGGCTGCATCGAGACCACCCGGCCGACCGACTACCGCGACCCGGCCTATGTCGAGGAGGGCGTACTGCACCTGGCCGTGACCAACCTGCCGGGCGCCGTGCCGCGGTCGGCCTCGCAGGCCCTGTCGGCCGCCATCACGCCCTATGTGCTGGCCCTCGCCGAGCGGGGCGGGGCGGGGCTCGAGGCCCATCCGGCGCTACGTCACGGGCTCAACGTGGCGGCCGGCGAGATTCGCCTGCCCGCCCTGAAAACGGTTGGACAGGACTATTGAAACTATTTACTATTTATAGCCTTATAATTCCTAACTACGGCTGTTTCTGAACTTGGCCCAGGCGCGACGCAAAAAAATGGCCCCGCCACCCGCCCGGCACCTGCACGTGACGCGGGGGCTGCGCGAGGGTGCGCTGCTGGTCCTGTCGGCGCTGGCCATCTATTTCCTGCTGTCGCTGGCCAGCTACCAGCCGCAGGACCCGGGCTGGTCCTTCAGCGGCACCGGCGGCGACGTCCGCAACAGCGGCGGCATCGTGGGCGCGGTGTTCGCCGACATTCTGTACTCATTGTTCGGTTACCTGGCCTACCTGTTCCCGATCATGGTGGGCTACAGCGGCTGGCTGCTGTTCCGTGAACGCAGCTCCGAGGGTGGTTTCGACATGCACGTCCTGGCGGTGCGCTGGTCGGGGTTCCTGCTGACGGTGGCCGCCGGTTGTGGTCTCGCTGCGCTGCATTTCCACGGTGGCCAGGAGGTCATGCCGCAGGGCGCCGGGGGCATCCTCGGCGAAGTCGTGGGCCGCAGGGGCCTGGAACCCTTGTTCAGCTACCTTGGGGCGACCCTGCTGCTGCTGGCCCTGTTCCTGGCCGGCGTCACACTTTTCACCGGCCTGTCCTGGCTGGCGCTGATGGACCTGACAGGCAAGTTCACGCTGCAACTGCTGGCCTGGCTGACGGCGCAGGCGACTGCCCTGCGCGCCCGGGCGGAAACCGCCCGCGCGCGCCGTGAGCGCGAGCAGGAGGTGAGCCGCAAGGCCGAGAAGGTCAAGGTCGCCAAACGCAAGCCCCCACGCATCGAACCCGTCATCCAGAAAGTCGAGCCCAGCGAGCGGGTCGAGCGCGAGCGCCAGGTCAAGCTGTTCGATGCGCCGCCGGACACCGAGCTGCCGCCGCTCAACCTGCTCGACGAGCCGAGGCCGCACGGCGATCACTATTCCGAGTCGGCGCTGGAGGCGATGTCGCGGCTGGTGGAAATGAAACTGCTCGATTTCGGTGTCGAGGTGGAGGTGGTGGCGGTGCAGCCCGGCCCGGTCATCACCCGCTTCGAACTGCAGCCGGGCACCGGCGTCAAGGTCAGCCAGATCAGCAACCTGGCCAAGGACCTGGCGCGCGCCCTGTCGGCCATCAGCGTGCGAGTGGTGGAAGTCATCCCCGGCAAGACCGTGGTCGGCCTGGAGATTCCCAACGAGAACCGCGAGCTGGTAACCCTGAGCGAGATTCTCCGTTCCAGCGAATATGACCAGGCGCCCTCACCGCTCACGCTGGCGCTGGGCAAGGATATCGGCGGCCAGCCGGTGGTGACCGACCTGGCGAGGATGCCGCACCTGCTGGTGGCGGGCACCACCGGATCCGGCAAGTCGGTGGCGGTCAATGCCATGATCCTGAGCCTGCTGTACAAGACCCTGCCGAAGGACGTGCGCCTGATCATGATCGACCCCAAGATGCTCGAGTTGTCCATCTACGAGGGCATCCCGCACCTGCTGACGCCGGTGGTCACCGACATGAAGGAAGCCGCCAACGCGCTGCGCTGGTGTGTCGGCGAGATGGAACGGCGCTACAAGCTGATGGCGGCGCTGGGGGTGCGCAACATCACCAGTTACAACCGCAAGGTGCGTGAGGCCATAGAGGCGGGCGAGCCCATCCCCGACCCGTTGTACAAGCCGGAGGAGGCGCTCGACCCGGAAGCGCCGGCACCGGAGCTGGAACCGTTGCCTTTCATCGTGGTCATCATCGACGAACTGGCCGACATGATGATGGTGGTCGGCAAGAAAGTCGAGGAACTGATCGCGCGGCTGGCACAGAAGGCGCGTGCCGCCGGCGTGCACCTGATCCTGGCCACCCAGCGGCCCTCGGTGGACGTCATCACCGGCCTGATCAAGGCCAACATCCCGACCCGCATCGCCTTCCAGGTGTCGTCGAAAATCGATTCGCGCACCATCCTCGACCAGCCCGGCGCCGAGCAACTGCTGGGCCACGGCGACATGCTCTACATGGCGCCCGGCACCGGCCTGCCGACCCGCGTGCACGGCGCCTTCGTCGACGATGCCGAAGTGCACCGGGTGGTGGATCACCTCAAGGGCGTATCGGAACCCGACTACCTGGAAGAGATCCTGCAGACCACCAGCGACTTCCTGCCGGGCAGCGGCGGCGAGGCCGGTGGGAGCGGCGAGGACGCCGAGAGCGACCCCCTGTACGACGAGGCGGTAAGGGTGGTCACCGAGACCCGGCGCGCATCGATCTCCGGCGTGCAGCGGCGCCTCAAGATCGGCTACAACCGCGCTGCCCGGATGATCGAACAGATGGAGGCCGCCGGGATCGTCGGTCCGCAGCAATCCAACGGCAACCGCGAAGTGCTGGCGCCGCCGCCGCCGGAGGCCTGATGCGCGCGCGGCCGCCACGCGTCCTGCTGGCCGGGCTGCTGGCGCTGGCCAGCCTGTCGGCCGCGGCCGCCGGCTGGGACGCCGCCCGGGTGAACGACTGGTTTTCGCACCTGGACAGCTTCCATGCCCGCTTCAGCCAGCGGGTGGTGGATGCAGAAGGCAAGCCGGTCCAGAGCTCCGGGGGCGAGGTGTGGATCAAGCGTCCCGGGCGTTTCCGCTGGAACTACGAACAGCCCTTCGAACAGCAGGTGGTCGCCGACGGCAGACACCTGTGGACCTACGACCCGGAACTGGAGCAGGCCACCGTCAAGCCGATCGGCGAAGTGCTGGGCGTCACCCCTGCCGCGCTGTTGAGCGGCGTGAAGCCGTTCGCCGAGATGGTCACGGTGGAGCAAGGCGAACGCCAGGGTGACGAAACGCTGTTCCGGCTGCGGCCGCGCCAGCCGGGTGAGGAGGTCAGCGACCTGCAGGTCGGCTTCCGCGGCGACAGCCTGGTGCTGATCCGCCTCCACGACAGCTTCGGCAACACCACCGAGATCCGCTTCAGCGACGAGCAGGTGAACGTGCCGATCGACGCCGCGCGCTTCCGGGTCGAACTGCCGGAGGACACCGACATCCTCGGCACCGAGTGATGACGGACGTCGCCGACAGCTTCCGGCCGCTGGCCGACCGCATGCGGCCGCGCACGCTGGACGAATTCAGCGGCCAGCAGCACCTGCTCGGTCCCGGCAAGCCGCTGCGCACCGCCATCGAGACCGGCCAGCTCCACTCCATGGTATTCTGGGGGCCGCCCGGCACCGGCAAGACGACGCTGGCGCGGTTGCTGGCGCGCCATGCCGGCGCCGAGTTCGTGTCCCTGTCGGCGGTGCTGGCCGGCGTCAAGGATGTGCGCGCCGCCGTGCAGCATGCGCAGGTGCGCCACCAGGTCGAGCAGCGCCAGACGCTGCTGTTCGTCGACGAGGTGCACCGCTTCAACAAGGCCCAGCAGGACGCCTTCCTGCCCTTCGTCGAGGACGGCACGCTGCTGTTCGTCGGCGCCACCACCGAGAACCCGTCCTTCGAACTCAACAATGCGCTGCTGTCGCGGGCCCGCACCTATGTGCTCAAGCCACTGGCCCGCGAGGACATCCTCGCCATACTGCGCCAGGCGCTCGCCGACGACGAACGCGGCCTGGGTGGCCGTGGCCTGCGGGTGGCGGACAGCGAACTCGAACTGCTGGCGCAGGCCGCCGACGGCGACGCCCGGCGCGCCCTGACGCTGCTGGAGATCGGTGCCGACCTGGCCAGCGAGGGCGTGCTCGATGCCGCGACCCTGGCCGACGTCGTGGCCGGCAGCCTGCGCCGTTTCGACAAGGGCGGCGAGGCCTTCTACGACCAGATTTCGGCCCTGCACAAGGCGGTGCGCGGCTCGGCGCCGGACGCCGCCCTGTACTGGCTGGCGCGCATGATCGACGGCGGCTGCGACCCGCTGTACATCGCCCGCCGGGTGGTGCGCATGGCCTCGGAGGACATCGGCAACGCCGATCCACGCGCCCTGGCGCTGGCGCTGGACGCCTGGGA
The DNA here is from genome assembly GCA_026984835.1 of Thiohalobacter sp. Lineage (GTDB taxonomy): Bacteria > Pseudomonadota > Gammaproteobacteria > DSM-19610 > DSM-19610 > JALSRI01. The sequence continues at coordinate 6,440 of JALSRI010000229.1, forward strand.
GGTGCAGGAACGCCTCGGCAGCCCGGAAGGGGAGCTGGCCGTCGCCCAGGCCGTGGTCTACCTGGCCTGCGCGGCCAAGAGCAATGCCGTCTACACGGCCTGGAAGGCGGCCCTGGCCGACGCCCGCGACAAGGGGTCGCTGGAAGTACCGCTGCACCTGCGCAACGCGCCCACCCGGCTGATGAAGGAACTGGGCTACGGCAAGCGCTACCGCTACGCCCACGACGAACCGGACGGCTATGCGGCCGGGGAGAACTACTTCCCGGAGGGCATGGAAGGCACCCGCTACTACCACCCGGTCGAACGCGGCCTGGAGATCCGGATACGGGAAAAACTGCAACGACTTAAAGAACTTGACGACAAATGCCGCTAACCGCCCGGTGATACCGGCAGACGGGACAGGGCAGGAATGCTGCGCAAGATAGACAGTGGTGAATTGCGTCTGGGCATGTATGTGGCATCGCTCGACCGTCCGTGGGTGGAGACGGCATTCCTGTTCCAGGGGCTGAAGCTGGAACGCCTCGAGGATATCCAGTACCTGCAGGAACACTGCGCCTACGTCTACGTGGACGACGAGCGTTCCGACCTCCAGAGCAGCGCGCCTCGCAGCCGCCTGTACCGCAAGCCCCGCGACCCCGTTGCCGTGCTGCGTGAGCAGTATGGCGAAGCGGTGGCCTACGAGGACAGGCACAGCGCCGAAGACGAATTGAGGACCGCGCGTCCTCTCTACCAGAGCGCGCTCAACCTGATAGGCGAACTCTGGGCCCGCATCGACGCCGGCCAGCTGCTGCCGCTGTCGGAAGCCCGTCAGGTGGCAGAAGGCGTGGTCGAGAGTGTGCTTCGCAACCCGGATGCCTTCATGTGGCTGCGCCTGCTGCGTTCCAGCGACAACTACACCTACCGCCACGCCGTCG
>JALSRI010000230.1 GCA_026984835.1 Thiohalobacter sp.
GGCGCCGCGCCGCAGCTTGCGGCCATGGCGCGTGCTCCGCAGAATGTCGACGCCGGCGGCGCCGAGTGCCGCCCAGTCCGGCGCCTCCCGGCCCGGCAGATGCACCGAGAACCATTGCTCGGTGACCGCACGTCGGTCCTTCAGGCCGGCATAGCCGACGGCGGACAGCGCCACGCCGGCATGGCGCGCCAGTTGCCGCGCCACCCAGTCGGTGTTGGCGTCGCGCTTGCGCACCCACAGCCAGGCGTGCTCGCCCTCGCCGCAGGGCTCCGCCACCGGCCGTTCCGTCACCCGGAAATCCTCCACCCGCGCGCGCAGCAGGGCGCTGCCGGCGGCGCCACCCCAGGCGCGGGGCAGGGATTCCCTCACTGCGGGTGCGGCGGCCGGGATCACCTGATCGTCAGACAGGAACGTTTTCAAAACCCGGCCATTATCCCCGAGGCGGGGCCGTGCGGGAAAGGGAAACGCGGCCCGGCGACCCCGCCCGCCACCTGACAGCCACTGTCATGTTGACGCGGTACGAAACCGGCCGTCAAACTGATGTGTTCAACAACGGGTCGGGACGGGTGGCTGGCGCCCCGGCAGGACGGGATGCACGATGAAGATTCTGCGACGGCTCGTCGGCTACGGGCGACGCTCACTGGCCAAACACGGGCTTCTGGGAACGCTCTTGCTGGCCATCGCCGCCTCGGGCGGCATGGTGAACGCCCTGCGCCCGGGCCATCGCCAGGCGCTGCGCGCGCAGCGGCAGATGGAACGCGACTTCGACCGCCGCTACCACGTCGACACCGCCGGCACCATCTCCCAGGGTGCCCTCGACGTGGGCAACAGGAACCAGCTCTTCGCCACCCGCTATGAGCCGATCGCCGTGGTGGATTTCGCCGCCCTGCTGGCCGGGACCGGCCTGGATTGCGCGGACGCCACCTTCGTGGACCTGGGTTCCGGCAAGGGCCGCGCCGTGCTGCTGGCTGCGGCGCTGCCGTTCCGCCGCATCGTGGGGGTCGAATTCAGCGCCGAGCTGGATGCGGTGGCCCGCGCCAACCTGGATCGCTACACCGGGCCCCGCGCCTGCCAGGCGATCGAACTCCTGTGTCAGGACGCGGCCGGCTATGTCTTTCCGGAGGATACGCCGCTGGTGCTGTATCTCTACAATCCCTTCGAGGAACCGGTCATGCGGCAAGTGGCCGACAACCTGGCCGCCTCCTACGCGCGCCGGCCGCGACGCGTGCTGGTGCTGTATTTCACGCCGCACTGCGCCGCCGTCTGGGAGCGCCTGCCGTTCCTGAAACGAACACGGGACGGTGACTCCCTGCACATCTACGACTCGGGCGAACCTGCAGGCGGGGACAGCGTCTGAGGAACGGCTTCAACCGTCCAGCAGCACCACGGCCTGCGCCGCGATGCCCTCTTCCCGGCCGGTGAAACCCAGCCGCTCGGTGGTGGTGGCCTTGACGTTGACGGCGTCCGGCCCGACTCCGAGATCGGCGGCGATGTTGTCGCGCATGGCGTCGACATGGGGCGCCAGCTTCGGC
>JALSRI010000231.1 GCA_026984835.1 Thiohalobacter sp.
GCAGCGGCTCCAGTGACTCCAGTGCCAGCGGGTCGACGCACGCCGCCAGCCCCGGCACTGCAAGCTGAATCAGGCACAGACGGGGGTAGTAGGTCTTCTCGCGCAGAAACTCCGTGTCCAGCGCGATCCAGGGCTGCCCCTGCAGGGACTGGCACAGCTGCCGGAGGGCATCCGGCGTATCGACGTAACGGGTCTCGATTCCCTCAGGGGCGGCAGCCGCCATACTCAGTTGACCGGCAGTCGGGCACGCAGTTCATCGCGGTCGAACCACCACTTGTCGCCGACCATGACGTCCACGATCAACGCCAGGCGCTTGAGCAGTTCCGGCACGTCGTTGAGTTGCAGCATCTCGATCCAGACCTCGAGGGTCTGCTGGTCTTCGATGCCGCGGTGGCGCCTGGCCACCCGGGCGATCATCTGGGTGGTCAGGAAGGTGAGACTTTCGTGTTCCTCGCCCTCGGTGCGAAGGTCGGCGATGTAGTGGGCCGCCATGGCGGCCACGGCCGCGCCGTCGGAGTCCGGCGGTGTTTCGTCGATGACGTGGTTGAGCAGGGTCACGGTGCTCTGGGCCTCGACGGGAAAGGTCACCGCCAGCCAGATGCCCTGGCCCAGCGCACTCACCGAGCCGGGCTGCTCGGTCTGGTAGAGGATCTCGGCCGCCTCCACCGCATCCTGCCATTGCTCGTAGTCGACGAACACGGAAAAGGCTTCACGGGCATGCTGCCAGGCTTCCTCGCGCTGCCCCAGACCGAGCAGCGGTTCGGCCACATCGAGCAGCAGCCGCGCCGTCTGCACGGGTTGGCCGCCCTCGCCCAGGTCGTGCAACTGCCGGCGCGCCCGCGCCAGGGCTTCCCTGAGTTCGGTGACCGATGTGCCCGGATCCACGGCCGCGATCGGCCCGTCAGTGAGTTCTTGCATGAGAGATTACGACTATCCTGTTGAATCTACTATTATCAGGAAGGGAAGGCGCGCGGCCTCCCCGCCCCTCATTATACGCAGAAATGGCCGGGCTGCCCGAAATCCCGGCCAGGCCGGTGGATATCCGGGGAAACTGCCACCCTGCGCCCAGCTCACAGCTCGATAACAGCGTGTTTTCTCGTATAATGCCTGCAAGTTGTCGGGCAGTTTTACGATGAGCCTGAACACACGGGACAGACCAATGAAGGTTGACCGGATAAGAACAACATGACGGAGGGAGAAACGGATTTCAGCTGCTGTCTCCTTGGCGGCCAGTCACTGCTGATACGCTGCGCCCAGCTGTTGCTGGACCGGGGCCACCGCATACTCGGCATCGCCAGCGACGACGCAGCGGTGCGTCGCTGGGCGGAGGAACAGGGCCTGCCGCTGTATGCCGGGCGGGCCGATGCCCTGCCCGTCGACGTGCCATTCGACTACCTGTTCAGCGTCGCAAACTTCACCTTCGTTCCCGAACCCGTCCTGGCCCTGCCGCGCCGGGCCGCCATCAATTTCCACGATGGCCCGCTGCCCGAGTATGCCGGGCTGAACGTTCCCACCTGGGCGCTGATCAACC
>JALSRI010000232.1 GCA_026984835.1 Thiohalobacter sp.
GCCGTCATGCGCAAATACCTCACAGGTATCTGGGCTTGCCTGAAATATAACCAGCCTTTTGATTCCTCGCGACTCTTCAGCGAAAAATTCCTCGGAAAAGCTTGACGGGGAACAGAGTATCTACGGGTGGCTTCGATTCAGGCGGGGCGGGTGGCTTCGATTCAGGTAGGGTGGGGTGAACGAAGTGAACCCCACCGGAACACGCGATGCGCCAGGCCTCCCGCCCGGTGGCCGGGCGCCTTCAGCGCCCGATGGCGCGGTGGCCGATGTCGCGCCGGTAGTACATCCCCGGCCAGCTGATCTTCGCCACCAGTTCGTAGGCGCGGCGCTGCGCCTCGGCCACGTCCTCGCCCAGGGCGCAGGCACACAGCACCCGGCCGCCGGCGGTGACGATGTCGCCGTCACGCTGCGCCGTGCCGGCGTGGAACACCTTGAGCCCCTCGCCGACCGCCTCGTCCAGCCCCCGGATGACGTCGCCCTTGCGGTAGTCGCCGGGGTAGCCCTCGGCCGCCAGCACCACCCCCAGCGCCGCGCGCGGATCCCAGTCGGCCTGTACCTGGTCCAGGCGCCCGTCCAGCGCCGCCTCGCACAGCCCCACCAGGTCGGAGCGCAGGCGCAGCATGATGGGCTGGGTCTCGGGGTCGCCGAAGCGCACGTTGTACTCGAGCACCCTCGGGATACCGTCGGCGCCGATCATGAGACCCGCATAGAGGAAGCCCGTGTAGGGCCGGCCGTCGGCCGCCATGCCGCGCACGGTGGGCAGGATCACCTCGTCCATGATGCGCGCGTGCAGCCCGGGCGTGACCACCGGCGCCGGCGAGTAGGCGCCCATGCCGCCGGTGTTGGGGCCGGTGTCGCCCTCGTCGCGGGCCTTGTGGTCCTGGGAGGTGGCCAGCGGCAGCACGTGCTCGCCGTCCACCATGACGATGAAGCTGGCTTCCTCGCCCTGCAGGAATTCCTCGATCACCACCCGGTGGCCGGCCTCGCCGAAGGCGTTGCCGGCCAGCATGTCGCGCACCGCGGCGACGGCCTCCGCTTCGGTGGCGGCCAGGATCACGCCCTTGCCGGCCGCCAGGCCGTCGGCCTTGACCACGATGGGCGCGCCCCGCTCGCGGATCCAGGCGATGGCGGCGTCGAGGTCGGTGAAACTGGCGTAGGCGGCGGTGGGGATGCCGTGGCGGGCCAGGAAGTCCTTGGTGTAGGCCTTGGAGCCCTCCAGCTCGGCGGCCGCCGCCGTGGGCCCGAAGATGCGCAGGCCGGCATCCCGGAAGCGGTCCACCACCCCGGCCACCAGCGGCGCCTCGGGCCCGACCAGGGTGAGATCCACCGCCTCGCTGCGCGCGAAATCCAGCAGCCGGTCGATGTCGCCGGCGTCGATGGACAGGTTCGCCACGCCGGGCTCGCGCGCCGTGCCGGCATTGCCGGGCGCCACGAACACCCGCTCCACGTCCGGCGACTGCGCCGCCTTCCACGCCAGTGCATGCTCGCGGCCGCCACCGCCGATGATGAGTACTTTCATAGGTTATTTAATCCAACCGCGAAGGACGCGAAGGCCGCGAAGGGAAAGACTCAATGCAATTTCTTTTTTGTTTCATGGTCTACTTCGCGTCCTTCGCGTCCTTCGCGGTTAACAGAAGCTGTTGCCATCAATGCCTGAAATGCCGCATACCCGTGAACACCATGGCCATGCCATGTTCGTCGGCGGCGGCGATGACTTCTTCGTCGCGCACCGAGCCGCCCGGCTGGATGACGGCCCGGATGCCTGCCCCGGCGGCCTGGTCGATGCCGTCTCGGAAGGGGAAGAAGGCGTCCGAGGCCATGACCGAGCCGGCCACCTCCAGCCCCGCCTGCTCCGCCTTGATGCCGGCGATGCGGGCCGAGTTGACGCGGCTCATCTGGCCGGCGCCGACGCCGATGGTCATGGCGTCCTTCGCGTAGACGATGGCGTTTGACTTGACGAACTTGGCCACCCGCCAGGCGAACAGCAGGTCCTGCATCTCGGCCTCGTCCGGGGCGCGCGCGGTCACCACCTTCGTTTCCTTCAGCAGCGCCAGGTCGGCGTCCTGCACCAGCAGGCCACCGTTGACCCGCTTGAAGTCCAGCCGCGGCGCCGGCTCGGACGCCCAGGCGCCGCTGGCCAGCACGCGCACGTTTTTCCTGGCCGCCAGCACCGCCAGCGCCTCGTCGGCGACCGCGGGTGCGACGATCACCTCGACGAACTGGCGTTCGACGATGGCGGAAGCCGTCTGTGCATCCAGCTCGCCGTTGAAGGCGATGATGCCGCCGAAGGCCGACTCGGGGTCGGTACGGTAGGCGCGATCGTAGGCATCCAGCAGGCTGTCGCCACAGGCCACGCCGCACGGATTGGCGTGCTTGACGATGACGCAGGCCGGGCCTTCGCCGAACTGCTTGACGCATTCCAGCGCGGCGTCGGTATCGGCTACGTTGTTGTAGGACAGCTCCTTGCCCTGCAGCTGGCGGGCGGTCGCCACCGAGGCATCGCCGCCCTGGCGCTCGACGAAGAAGGCAGCCTTCTGGTGCGGGTTCTCGCCGTAGCGCATGGCCTGCAGGCGCCGGAACTGCAGACTGAGGGTGGCGGGGAAGTCTTCCTGTGTGCCGTCGGCGTCGCGCGCCCCCAGGTAGTTGGCGATGGCGCCGTCGTAGCGCGCCGTGTGCTCGAAGGTCTTGACCGCCAGCCGGTAGCGGGTGGCGTCGCTCACCGCGCCCTGGTTCGCCGCCATCTCCTCCAGCACCTGCGGGTAGTCGGCGGCGTCCACCACCACGGTCACGGCGGCGTGGTTCTTGGCCGCCGCCCGCAGCAGCGTGGGTCCGCCGATGTCGATGTTCTCGATGGCCGTGGCCAGGTCGCAGTCCGGCCGCGCCACGGTCTGCTCGAAGGGATAGAGGTTGACCGCCACCAGGTCGATGGGGCCGATGCCGTGCTCGGCCATGACCGCGTCGTCGGTGCCGCGCCGGCCCAGGATGCCGCCGTGGATCTTCGGGTGCAGGGTCTTGACCCGGCCGGCCATCATTTCCGGGAAGCCGGTGTAGTCCGACACTTCGACCACCGGGACGCCCTCGTCGGCCAGCAGTCTTGCCGTGCCGCCGGTGGACAGGATTTCCACGCCGGCCTGGTGCAGGCCGCGGGCGAAATCGACGATGCCGGTCTTGTCGGAGACGCTGATGAGGGCGCGCTGGATGGGGTTCATTTCAGGTCCTGCGTTGTTCGATGGAGGGGTATTTTAACCATGGAGGCGCATGGAGGCGCACCAAGGGGACCAATTTAACCACGAAGGCGCACGAAGGCGCACGAAGGAGAAAAAAGAAAACATGAACCGCGAAGGACGCGAAGGGAAAGACTCAATGCAATTTCTTTTTTGTTTCATGGTTTACTTCGCGTCCTTCGCGTCCTTCGCGGTTATATTGTTTCCCTTTGTGCGCCTTCGTGGTTATCCGCTTTTCCCCGCGAGCCTTCGTACGCCTTCGCGGTCAGACAACCCCTTACAACAGACCGTAACGCTTCAACTTCTTGCGCAGGGTGGTGCGGTTGATGCCCAGCACCTCGGCGGCGCGGGTCTGGTTGCCGCGGGTGTGGGCCATGACGCTCTCCAGCATGGCCTGTTCGACCTGGCCGATGACCATGTCGTAGACACCGTCGGCGTCGTGACCGTCCAGGTCCATGAAGTAGATCTCCAGCGCCGACTGGACGCAGGCGCGCAGCGGCTGGCGGCGGCGTTCGCGGCGCGGCAGCTTGTCCAGCCCTTCGCCGTCCCGGATCACGGCGCTCATGCCGCCAGCTCCCCGGCCTCGGCGAGCTCGTCGAAAAAGGCCTCGATCAGCGCCATCTGGGCATCCGCCGTCTCCACCCGGTTGATGCGCTGGCGGAAGGCGGCGCCGTCGCGGCGGCCCCTGCTGTACCAGGCGATGTGCTTGCGGGCCACCCGCAGCCCGGTGTATTCACCGTAGAAGTCGTAAAGATTCTGCACGTGTTCTGTCATGATTTTTCGTATTTCCTCCACTTCCGGCGCCGGCAGCAGGCTGCCGGTGGTCAGGTAATGTTGTATTTCGCGAAAAATCCACGGCCGCCCCTGCGCCGCCCGCCCGATCATGAGCCCGTCCGCCCCGGTCAGTTCCAGCACCTGGCGCGCCTTGCGGGGCCCGGTGATGTCGCCGTTGGCGATGACGGGGATACCCACCTCTTCCTTGATGCGGCGGATGGTCAAATATTCCGCCTCGCCGCGATAGCCGCAGGCGCGGGTGCGGCCATGCACGGCCAGCGCCTGCACGCCGGCCTGTTCGGCGATGCGGGCCACGGTCACGGCGTTGCGGTTGTCCGGGTCCCAGCCGGTGCGGATCTTGAGCGTCACCGGCACCTCCACCGCCGCCACCACGGCATCCAGGATGCGGCCCACCAGCGTCTCGTCGCGCAACAGGGCGGAGCCGGCCATGACGTTGCACACCTTCCTGGCCGGACAGCCCATGTTGATGTCGATGATCCGGGCGCCGTGATCGACGTTGAAGCGCGCCGCCTCCGCCATCATGGCCGGCTCGGCGCCGGCGATCTGTATCGACACCGGCGCCGGCTCGCCGCTGTGGTCCATGCGCCGCAGCGTCTGCCGGCTGCCCCACAGGGCGGAATTGGCCGACACCATTTCCGACACCGCCAGACCCGCGCCCAGGCGCCGGCACAACTGGCGGAACGGCCGGTCGGTGACACCCGCCATGGGCGCCAGCACCAGCCGGTTGGGCAAGCGGTGGGGGCCGATCTGTAACGTGGTGGACGACACGGTTGAAACGGATGCCCGAGCTGACAAGGGTCGTCAATCATACGCATTGAGGATGGCTCAGAAAAGCGTCTGAATGCCTATGACGGGATGGGCGTGAAAGTTGCAAAAAATTTGTGAAGCGTCCGCATGAAACGGTTGCCGGGTCTTGACAAACCGCATTCGCGACAACAGCGCGCGAAAGGTGACGGCAATCTGCCCGGCTACAGGAATTCCAGCTGGAACGACACCGCGTCGCCGCCCGGGTCGAGGATCTCCAGCAGCACCTGCATCTGTTGACCCGGCTGCATGCCGGCGCGCGGATCGTAACCCGGCGGCAGGTATTCGCGGGGCCGGAAGCGGCGCACCGCCAGCGGCGTGCCGGAGATATCGGAGAAGCTGATCTGGAACACCGGCCAGGTCTGTGTGAAGGGTGCCTGGTTGGCGAAGGCGGCGCGAACCAGCAGCGCCCCTGCCACCTCAGGGTGGTCACGCACCTCGCGTTCCAGCACCACCAGCCGCCCGACGTCGCGGCGCAGCGGCAGATCGCAACCCAGCAGACCACAGAAGCGGTCCAGCAGCGGCCGCACCTGCGGGTTGCGCGCGAGCTGGTAGCGTTCCGCCCAGGCATACTGGCCGACCAGCAGCGCACTCAACAGCAGCGAGGCGGCCAACCCGAACCAGGTGCGGCCGGACAGGCTGCGTGGTGCCGGCAGGTCGTCGAGCAGCACGCCCTGCGGGTCGGCGGCACCAGCAAGGGCGCCGGGCGCCGCCACGGCGCCGGGATGGGCGAAGAAATCGGCATCGGCGCGGTAGGCCGGCGGCGGCGGGGTGTCGGCTGCAACGGTGCCCGGCGGCGGTTCCAGCCGTTCGTCACCGGCGTCGGCGACGGGTTGCGGCACCACTGCGGGCGGTTCGCCCCCCTCCACGTCGACGCCGACCGCCGGGTCGGTCCGTGCCGCGGCCTGCTCTTCGCGCGGCCCGACCGCCGACAGCGCCTCCCCCACCAGGTTCTCGATCTCGCCGGCGCTCTCGCGCAGCCGGCGCACGGCCGAAATCGCCTGGGCGGGGTCCTCGTAGACCGTCTCCGTGGCGTCGAAGACGCGCTGGCAGGCGCTGCAACGGACCTGGCCACCGGCGGCGGCCAGGTGGGCGCTGTGGGCGCGGAACAGGCTGTGGCAGTGGGGACAGACGACGTACATGGAGCATTACCAGAACACAGTGAATGGGTTAACGTCAATCACGGCCCAGGCCTTAATGGCCTTCGAACGCGCGAGGGTGGGGCGGGTGCAGCCGGACCGGCGTTGTGGTGGGGGTTCGCTGCGCTCACCCCTCCCTACCGCCTCAACCCGGGCAGGCACGCCCAGCCCTCCTGCACCAGCGGCGTCCCCGCCTCGAACCAGGGCCGGTAGGCCGCCGCCACCGCCTGCGCCTGCCCGGCCAGGATGCCCGACAGCACCAGCCAGCCGCCCGGCCGCACCCGCTCCGCCAGCCGCGGCGCCAGTTCGATCAGGGGGTTGGCCAGGATGTTGGCCAGCAGCAGGTCGGCGGGGGCGGCGTCGAGCTGCTCCGGCAGGCAGGTGACGAGGCGCCCGGCGACGGCGTTGCGGCGGGCGTTCCCCTCGGTCGCCCACAGGGCCTGTTCGTCGATGTCGGTGGCGCGCACGCGGGCCGCGCCCAGCTTGAGGGCGGCGATGGCGAGGATGCCGGAACCACAGCCGTAGTCGATGACGTCGCTTCCCCGGGGCGGGTGGGCGTCCAGCCAGCGCAGGCACAGGGCGGTGGTGGGGTGGGTGCCGGTGCCGAAGGCCAGGCCGGGGTCGAGGTCGATGAGAACGGCGTCCGGCTGCCCTTCGGGGCGCTGCCCGGCCGGGCAGATCCACAGGCGTTCGCCGAAGCGCATGGGGTGGAAGTCGTCCAGCCAGGCGCGCTCCCAGTCGCGGTCTTCGAGGCTGCCGGCGCGCAGGCGGGCGGCGGCGTCCGCGCCGAAGGTCTCGGCGAGGCGGCGGTGCAACGCGCCACGGTCGAGACCGGCCTCGAACAGGGCGACGACGCGGGTCGAGGACCACAGCGGCGTGTCGCCGGGGTCGGGCTCGAACAGCGGCTGGTCGGCGGCGTCCTCGAAAGTCACGGCCAGGGCGCCGGCCGACTCGAAGAAGGCGGACAGGGCCTCGGGGTCGAGGTCGGCGGCGTCGAGAGAGAGCTGGAGCCAGGGCATGGGGTGGGTATGGGGTTATAGCCACGGAAAGCACGGAAAACACGGACGAAAACCATTCATGATTGCGGGAGCGCGCGCAGCGCGGCTCCCGACAAACAAAGGATTTTGTCCGTGTTTTCCGTGCTTTCCGTGGCTATAACCCCAACTTCTTCTCCAGATAATGAATGTCGGTGCCGCCCGCCAAGAACGCTGCGTCCGAGCAGATGTCCTGGTGCAGTTCGATGTTGGTGCGGATGCCGTCGATCACCACTTCCGACAGGGCGCCGCGCATGCGCGCCAGTGCCGCGGCGCGATCCTC
>JALSRI010000233.1 GCA_026984835.1 Thiohalobacter sp.
TCGGCGGCCGCCGCCTGGGCTGGCCCCCGGGCTAGCGGTTTCGCTGTCCTTCAGGGGCTGGTCGCCCGGCGGTGGGTGTGACGGCCACGGCCGCCACCATCGCGGGCGAGCCCGCTCCTACAGGGGCAGATAGACGCAGTCCCACAGAGGGTAGTCGCCGACCCGTGTCACCAGGCCGGCGCGCAGCGGGTTGGCGATGATATAGCGTGCCGCCGCGCGCAGCTCTTCGTCGTGACGCAGGGCGTGATCGTGGTATCCCTTCTGCCAGACCGCTCCGGCGCGGCCGTTGCTGCGGTTGATGAGGCGGGCGCTGCGCGACTTGACGCGGCGTACCAGGGCATCGAGGTTTTCCGAGTGTGGCACCAGCAGCCAGTGCAGGTGATCGGGCATGATCACCCAGGCCAGGCTTTCGGCGCGAACGCCGTCTGCCGCGGCGCGCAGCTCCGATACCAGCAGCCGGCCGACGCGCCAGTCGTGAAACAGGGGACGGCGGCCGCGGACGACGGTCGTCACCAGATAGGCCCGACCGGGTTGCGACACGCGGCCTTTGCGCAGATCACGTCCGTGAGGTTTTTCCATGGCACCTTCCCTGGTGTCCTGAAAGGGCAGCGCCGACGCCGGGGCTGGCATCGGGCGGCTTTCCAGGGTGAGGGTAGCGAACGCCAGGATCACGAACAAGCCCGATGGTAACCCTGTAGGAGCGGCCTTGGCCGCGATGGGGCGGTCAGGGAGGGTCGTTGCGGCCGCCGCCGATCGCGGGCGAGCCCGCTCCTACAGGGGCGGCTGCGGTGTTGTAGGAGCGGCCTTCGGCCGCGATGGCGGTGGTCACGTGGGGTTGCTGCGGCCGCCGCCGATCGCGGGCGAGCCCGCTCCTACAGGGGCGGCTGCGGTGTTGTAGGAGCGGCCTTTGGCCGCGATGGCGGCGGCCACGTAAGGTTGCTGTGCCATCCCCCCATCGCGGGCGAGCCCGCTCCTACAGGCCGACGAGTTCGGCGTGCAGGCCGAGGTCATGTGCGGCGTTCAGGAAGGCGGCGGGTTCCACGCGTTCCGGTTCGTATTCAATGATGATCAGGTGTGGCTTGTCGTCGTGGTAGGCGGCGGCCTCCACGCCGTCCATGGACAGCAGGCGGTCGCGCAGCTCCTCGCGGTCCGTGTGGGTGGTGTTCTCGTCGATGTGCAGGGTGACGTCGGCCATGGGTTCGCTCCTTGCTCTCGTTGTGTGGTTTCAAGATAGCAGCCCCGGGCCGTGTCGTCGTTGACGGGTGTCAACGCCGTCGCCTCAGGTCTGCCGGGCCAGGATGGCTCGGTAGCTCTCCAGCCGCCGCGGGTCGATGTCGCCGCGTCGTGCCGCCTCGGCCACGGCGCAGCCTGGCTCGCCGTTGTGGCGGCAGTCGTGGAAGCGGCACTGGCCGATCCAGGGCCGGAACTCGGCGAAGCCCCGGGCCAGCTCGGCGGGTGTTACCGGCCACAGGGTGAAGTCACGCACGCCGGGCGAGTCGATCAGGTGGCCGCCGTCGGGCAGGTGGTAGAGCATGGCGACGGTGGTGGTGTGGCGGCCCAGGCCGGTCACTTTCGACAGGGCTCCGGTGCGCACCTCCTGGTCGGGCAGCAGCGCCTGCACCAGCGAGGATTTGCCGACCCCCGACTGGCCCACCAGGACGCTGGTGTGGTCGCGCAGGCAGGCGTGCAGGTCGCGCAGGCCGTCGGTGCTCAGGGTGCTGGTGAACAGCAGCGGGTAGCCCAGGCGGGCGTAGCCGTTGAGGCGGTTGACGAGGCGCTCGCGGCTCTCCGTGTCCAGCAGGTCGACCTTGTTCACCACGATGGCGGGCCGGGCGCCGATGATCTCGGCGGCGGCCAGGTAGCGGTCCAGCATGTCGTACTCGAAGCTGGGCCGGCTGGCGATGACCACCACGATCCGGTCGAGGTTGGCCGCCACCGGTCGGATGCGGCCGTTGCGGTCGGGCCGGACCAGGGTGGTGCTGCGTTCCAGCACCCGGGTGACGACGCCCTCGCGCGGGCTGGTCGGCTGGTAGAGCACGCGGTCGCCGCACACCGTGCGCGGCAGGTTGCGGCGGGTGGCGCAGCGCAGCACCTCCCCCTGTTCGTTCTCCACCAGGCTGGTCTGGCCGTGGTGGGCCAGCACCAGCCCGGGTTCGCCGGTCGCCGGCGCGGCGTCTTTCCGTTTCTTCGGGGGAGATGGCGACCGGCGTCTTGCCACGGGCTGGAGCAGACGCTCAGAGGCCGGTGGCGAGGAGGTCGATGCGCACCGCGCAGATGAAGTCGTTCTCCGAGAGGCCGCCGACCGAATGGGTGCTGTAGCGCACCGTGCAGCGGTTGTAGCCGACCTCCAGGTCGGGGTGGTGGTCCTCGCGGTGCGCCACCCAGGCCAGGGCGTTGACGAAGGCGATGGTCTGGTAGTAGTCGCGGAAGCGGAAGCTGCGGCGCAGTTGCCGGGCTTCGGTGTCCACCGCCCAGTCTTCGTGCAGGGCGCCGGCCAGGGTGGTGATCTCGTCCGCCTCCAGCAGGCGGGCGTCGCGCCGGCAGTGGCGTTCGGCGAGGGTCGGCGAGGTCATGGCGCAGCCTGCCCCGAGCCGAAGTGGTAGAACGCCTGGTCCAGGTAGTCGACCACGTCCTGGATGTCGGTGTCGGACCACCTGGCGCCGGCGTTGAGGCCGCAACGGTCGACCTGCGCCCGCAGGGCGTCCGGCGAGCGCACGAAGCGGTTGCTGCGGCTGTAGACGCCGGTGTCGTGGCATTTCATGCAATGGCTGTCGTGAAGCTGCTTGCCACGCCGGGCGTCGGCGGCGGCGCTGGCGGTGACCAGCAGCAGCGGGATCAGGAGCAAAAGAGTCTTCATGTCGCTTGTCCTTGCAGTTGCCGGGACAGGTGCGCGATGCGCACGGAGGCCGGCGGGTGGGAGTCGTAGAACGCCGAGTACAGCGGGTCGGGCGTCAGCGTGCTGGCGTTCTCCTTGTACAGCTTGACCAGCGCCCGCACCAGGTCGTCGGCGCTGGCCTGGCGGGCGGCGAAGGCGTCGGCCTCGAACTCGTGGCGGCGCGAGAACCAGGACATCAGCGGCTGCACGAAGAAGGTGAACACGGGGATCACCAGCATGAACAGCAGCAGCGCCATGTGATTGGACGGGCTGCTCACGCCCAGACCCCGGTAGAACCAGGGCTGGTCGGCCAGCCAGCCCAGCAGGGCCAGGCCGGCCAGGCTCATGAGCAGGGTGGTGAGGATGCGCTTTTGCACGTGGCGGCGCTTGAAGTGCCCCAGTTCGTGCGCCAGCACGGCCTCGATCTCGTCGCCGTCCAGGCTCTTCAGCAGGGTGTCGAAGAACACGATGCGCTTGTTGCGGCCCAGTCCCGTGAAATAGGCGTTGCCGTGCCCGGAGCGGCGCGAGCCGTCCATGACGTAGATGCCCTGGCTGTGGAAGCCGCACTTCTCCAGCAGCGCCTGGATGCGCTGGCGCAGCGACTCGTCGTCCAGTGGCTGGAAGCGGTTGAACAGCGGGGCGATGAAGGTCGGGTAGGCCCACATCATCAGCAGGCTGAAGGCCGACCACAACAGCCACAGCCACACCCACCAGTAGTCGCCGGAGCGCTCCATCAGCCACAGCGCCGCCCAGGCCAGCGGCCCGCCCAGCAGCACGATCAGCAGCGCCTGCTTGAGCAGGTCGCCGACGAAGGTCAGCGCCGTGGTGCGGTTGAAGCCGAAGCGCTCCTCGATGACGAAGGTGTGATAGAGCGACACCGGCAGGTCCAGCAGGGTCATGACCAGGAAGGCGGCCAGCATGACGGCCACGCCGGTGGGGATGCTGTCCCAGCCTGTCGCGCGCACCGCGTCGTCCAGCCACTGCAGCCAGCCGCCCAGCGTCCAGCCGACCAGCAGCAGGGCGCCGTAGACGGTCTCGACGCGGCCCAGGCGCACGTTGGCGAGCGTGTAGTCGGCGGCCTTGCGGTGGTCTTCGAGGGAAATGCGGTCGGCGAAGGCGGCCGGCACGCGCTCGCGGTTGGCGGCCACGTGCTGCATCTGGCGCTGCGCCAGCCACAGTTTGACCACCACCGACAGCAGCAGCGCTGCCAGGAACACGAAGCTGAATTCGTTCATGAAATTCCGTATCC
Organism: Thiohalobacter sp.; assembly: GCA_026984835.1. Taxonomy (GTDB): domain Bacteria; phylum Pseudomonadota; class Gammaproteobacteria; order DSM-19610; family DSM-19610; genus JALSRI01. Next base: position 4,125 of record JALSRI010000233.1, read on the forward strand.
GGACGGGTCGTGTCAGGGTAGCCTCTGGTACAATGCAACACAACCTTACTTTGCATCGGGATAGAGGCGCGACGGTGGACAAGACAAGCAATCTCATCTGGATCGATCTGGAAATGACCGGCCTGGACACGCAGCGCGACCGCATCATCGAAATCGCCACCATCGTCACCGACGCGCAGCTGGAGGTGATCGCCGAGGGCCCGGTACTGGCCATCCACCAGCCCGACGCCGTACTGGAGGCGATGGACGAATGGAACAGCCGCCAGCACGGCGAATCCGGCCTGGTCGAGCGGGTGCGCAAAAGCGATGTGGACGAGCGCGCCGCCGAGTCGAAGACGCTGGAGTTCCTGGCGCACTACGTGGAGCCCAAGGCGTCGCCCATGTGCGGCAATTCCATCTGCCAGGACCGCCGCTTCCTGGCCCGTTGCATGCCGGAGCTGGAGGCCTTCTTCCATTACCGCAACCTGGACGTCAGCACCCTCAAGGAGCTGGCCAGGCGCTGGTACCCGCCGGTGGCCACCGGCTTCCAGAAGCAGTCCACCCATCTGGCCCTGGACGACGTGAAGGACTCGATCCGGGAACTGCAGTATTACCGGGAGCGGCTGTTCCGCTGAAGCGGCGTCGCGGTGGGGTTCGCTGCGCTCGCAGACACCCCCTCCGGGTCGCTTGCGGCGCTACCTGTCACCGCCGCATCGCCAACACCCCCGCCATCACCACCAGCACCGTACCCGCCGCCGACAGCAGGTCGGGCTGCTCGCCCCAGAACAGCCAGCCGTAGCCCGCCGCGAACACCACCGCGGCATAGGTGAAGGGGCCGATCTGCGCCGCCGGCGCGTAGCCGTAGCCCCACGACAGCAGATACTGGCCGGCGGTCGCGAACAGGCCGGCGGCGGCCAGGCAGGCCAGCGGCGTCAACGCCGGCGGCTGCCAGCTCCAGGCCAGCGGCACGGCCGATACCGAGGTGCAGATGAGGCCGTAGTAGAGCACCACCCGCAGCGCCGGTTCGGTCGCCGACAGGCGTCGCAGCACCACCATGGCGACGCCGGCGAAGGCGCCCGAGGCCAGGCCGATCAGCGCTGCGCGCGAATACAGGCCGCTGCCCGGCTTGAGGATGAACAGCACGCCGGCAAAACCGATCAGGATGGCCAGGGCGATGCGCGGCGTCAGCCGCTCGCGCAGCCAGAGCACGGCAACGAAGGGGATGAACAGCGGCGCCGTGAAGTTGAGCAGCACGGCGTCCGCCAGCGGCAGTTCCGACAGGGCGAAGAAGAAGCAGTACATCGCCGCCAGGCCGAACAGGCTGCGCGCCAGGTGCAGCCAGGGGTGGCGGGTGGCCAGCGACAGGCGGTCGCCGCGCTGCAGGATCACCGGCAGCAGGATCAGCAGGCCGAACAGGTTGCGGAAGAAGACCACCAGTTCGTTGGGCAGTTGCGCGGAGGCCAGCCGGATCAGCACGCCCATGCTGGCGAACATCAGCGCCGCCAGGGTCACCAGCAGCGCGCCGCGGGCGGGCTGATCGGTACGGCCCATGGATTCAGGGATGGAGCGGCAGGCGGGAAAGAGCAGGCATGGGCCTATTCTGCCCGCTGTCCGCGACGGCGGCCAGCGCCACCCCGAGCCGGATCGTTACACCCCGAACCGGGCGACCATGCCGTGCAGTTCCGCTGCCGGCCGTGCCGCCTCAGAGGGGCTGCGGGCCGAGGAGGTCGGCGAGCAAGGCACCGTCGGCCGGCACCAGGCTGTGGCCGGCGCCGGTCACCCGGGTGGTGACGCGGCCGCGCAGGGCGGGCACGTTGTTCATGTCCTGGCTGAAGGCGGGCACCAGTTCGTCGCCGAGCCGGAACGGCGCCTCGCGCACGATGGAGTAATAGTGGATGTCGGGGTGCGGTTGCAGGTTGGCCTGGTAGAGCAGGGTGCCGGGCGTGGCCGGCAGCAGGTCGATCAGCACGCCGCGCGAGTGTTTCAGGTATTCATAGCCGTTGCCGCCGATCACCGTCTTGAGGAAGTCGATGCCCGGACCCGGACAGAAGAAGGGTTTCGAATCCACCACGTCCAGGCCCTGGGCGGCGCGCCAGGTGCCGAGGTGCGGGGCGGCGATGGTGACCAGGGTGTCGACGTCGAAGGGGTTGCCGCCCAGCAGCGCCAGGCGCGCCACCACGCCGCCGGCGGAATGGCCGATCAGGATCAGCCGCTCCTGCGGGTGATGCCGGCGCAGGTTGTCCAGCATCCGGTTCAGCAGGCCGGCCTGCACCAGCAGCGGGGCTTCGGCAGGCAGGTTGACGCTGTAGCTGCGCCTGGCGCTGCCTTCCCCGGCCGCGGGGACGAACAGGTCGCCGGCCGGCGCGGCGGACAGGATGCCAGCGCGCCGCCAGCCGCGGCTCTCCAGCATGGCGTTGACGCCGGACGCTTCCCAGGTGCCGGCGTCGGAGGCATAGCCGTGAACGAGCACCAGCATGTCGGCCGAGGCCGGCTGCCAGGCCGGCAGCGAGAGCAGCAGTAGAGCGAAGAAGCGATGCAAGATGGTCATGGCGGTCAGCCCTGCCTGTATCGAATCCGGAGGCGTGCAGTATAGCAGCCCGGACGCGGGCCGGGTTTTGACCCCCGTCAAGCCGGGGCGGGACGGCGGCTCAGCCCAGCAGGCCGTCGAAGGCGAAGCCGGCGGCGCGCTCGGCCTGCTCGGACTCGCGCACGCCCAGCACCTCGAAACGCAGCCCCAGCGTCTTGCCGGCGTAGGGGTGATTGCCGTCCAGGATGACGCGGTCGCCGTCGACGCCGATCACGGTCAGCCAGCCGCTGCGGCCGGTGGGCAGCTCGCCCTCGAAGGCCTCGCCGGGGTGGGGCGGCGTGTCGCCGAAGGCCTCCAGGGGCACGGCCACCAGCAGGGCGGGATCGTGCTGCCCGTAACCCTCCTCGGGCGACAGCGTCAGTTCGACCCGGTCGCCCGCCACACAACCCTCGAGCGCCGCCTCGACCTTGGGGAAGGCGCCGCCATAGCCGCCGTGCAGGTAGACCAGATCGTCGCCGGACTGGAGCAGCCTGTCGGTGGCCAGGTCGGTGATGCGAAAGCCCAGCGTGACGACACGGTTGCGGGTCACGGCCAGCGTGAGTGTTTCGAGCTGTTCCACAGGTTTGGTTGTCATCTATCTGATCTTCAGTGCTTTACTCTGTCCAGCGCGACCCCGGGTGAAGGCCCGGACGGTTGCGGTTGCAGTCCGTTTAACGGCATGCCGCGGCGTAACTTGCGGCGTCGCCGGAAAGGCCGTTGACCGGGATCAATGTGTAGGGCGGACGCGGGCTGCTATATTTAGACACTGAAGGGGGGGATTACTCAGCGATAAATCGACAGGAGAGCATACAAATGGCTGAATTGTTTTCGGAAGAGTGGATGCAGGGTTTCAAGGAGCGCTGGAACGCCGACAGCGAGCTGGCGGGTGCCCTGGAGAAGATCGGCTTCAACTCCACCATCGGGTACGGTTTCGACGGAGAGGACAATCCGCGCGGTTACATCCGGGTGGAGAACGGCCACGTGGTCGACGCGGGCAGCTACGGCGGGCAGTCGCTCAACTGGGATCTGCGCGCCTCTCCCGACAACTGGCAGAAATGGCTGAAGAAGCCGCCGGGCATGATGGGCCTGGGCATGGCCTATACCTCGCGCAAGCTCAAGTTCAACGTGGGTGACTACACGGCCATGATCAAGGACCCGCGCATGGCCGGTCCCTTCATCCGCAGTTTCTCGGCCATGGGTGGCTGAGGCCGGCGTGATTCCGGGCAAGAACGGCGGTTATTCAACCGCCGTTCGTTTTTCTGCCTCCCCGCCGAGATCCCGCACCAGTTCGGTCGCCCGCGCGTGGTGGCTGCCCTTCCAGTACAGGTGGCCGCATCGGGTGCAGCGCCGGAACGCGTGGTAGTAGCGGCGCGTCAGGGGCTGCAGGCGGTCGCTGATGGCCTGCTTGTCGACCGTCTCCAGGGGTCCGTTGCAGCGGGTGCAGCGGCTGAACGGCCGCAGGCGGCGGTACAGGTCCAGGCGCTGCAGCACCTCGCGGACCTGCTGTTTCGGCTCCACCGCGTGTACGAAGCAGCCGTGGGTGACGATGCGGCGCTGCAGCAGGCGGCGGTCGCGGGTCAGAACGATGCGCTGCTGCTGCTGACCGATGCGGGCCACTTCGTCGTCGCTGTAGCTGTTGTCGTACAGGCAGTCCAGGCCCAGCAGGCGCAGATAGCGGGCCAGTCGGCCCAGGTTGCAGTCGACGACGAAACGCGGCTCGCGCAGCGGCCGCGGCCGCAGCTTCGCCAGCGGCGTGATATCCAGGCGTTCGAACACCGGGTATACGCTGACGCGGTCGCCGTCCTGCACGATCCAGGAAAAATCGACCGACCGGCCGTCGACCAGGATCAGATCGACCTCGGTATGGGGGACGCCGAACGACTCGATCATGTCCTTGACGGAGGCGCGCCGCTCGAAGTGGTGCATAAACTCCTGCTTGCGCCGGTCGGGGGCGAGGAACGCGTTCAGTTCCTCGTAGAAGCGGAAACGTGCTGTGGCCATGTGGCTGTCAGTGCAATGGAGTCGTGCATAGTCTAGAATCTCTCTTGCCGTAACGCCAAGGAGGTGCGTGCGAGTGATTCGGCCGGAATCGTCTTTGCCACTCTTCCAGGCCGGCCCGAAACAGCGGATGCTGGTCGTGGTATTCCCTGTCGTCCTGTTCCTGCTGGCGGCCACCGCGGTCGCGGACGAGCCTGCCGCAGTTGAAGCACTCCATACCGCGGAGCTGGCCACCCTCTCTTCGGGTGCGCGGACCCGGATACGCGACTATGACCGCAGCAAGCTGCAGGACGAGTACAACGACATCCGTTTCCGCATCACGCTGCTGGAGCGGACGGACCCGCGCGGCGGCAACGTCTACTACGATCTGGCCAGCGGCTTCCGGCGACTGCAGCATTATCTGATTGCCTACGTCGAGTCGGAGGGCGACACGGCGGTTGTCAGGTTCCGCACCCTCGGTCACGCCGGCGAGGTGCTGGACGCAATCGGCGCGACCCTGGCCTGGTATCGGCGCGACTACGGCGTCGACGCCGTGCAGGCTGCCCGCGATATCGTCGGGCAGCTGCAGGCCCGGGCCGATGTCTACCGGGCCTACGTGGAGCACCACCTGGACCGGTACCGCTACCTGGAGCGCGAGATCGGCGCCATCACCTCCGTGGACCAGCGCAGCGTCGCCGGCGCGCGGTTGCGCAGCCGCTTCTTCAGCCTGTTCGACGTCGAGCAACTGACCGGGATCCACAATCCGAAGGAGCGCCCGCTGGATGTCGGCCGCCGCATTCTCGCTCTGGGCAGGAAACTGGACAGGCTGGATGAGCTGTTCGACGACTATGCCAGGGAGAAGAAGACGGAGCCCGGGCACGTACAGGCGGTCGGTGCGGCCCTGAAAGGACTGCGCGGCCGCTTCGAGCAAGTGTCGCAGACGTTCTGCGACCGCTATCCCCGTGCCTCGGAGCGCCTGCACATCACGCGCCGCAAGCACCCCTGACCCGGAACCCGCTGACTCAGAATCCGGCCGCCTCGACCTGCAGCCAGGTGATGCCGATGTGCCTGCCAAGCTGCTCGTCGAAGCCGGACCAGTCGGCGTAGTCCTTGAGGGCCGCCGCCACCTGCGGCTTCATCTCGAAATCGCCGAGACCTTCGTCGTAGAGGCGCTCGACGGTGTCGTACAGCGTCTGCAGGTAGGTGCGGAAACGCCGCGTCACCTCCGGCCCCCCGGTCGGGCCGTGGCCGGGCACGTGCACCCGGGCGCCGGTGGCGAGGATCCGGGTACAGGCCTCGATGTTGCCCTGCACGTCGGCGTCGTCCAGGCGGGGAATGCGCCGGTTCAGCACGTTGTCGCCCAGGAACAGGGTCGATGCCTCGACGACCTCCACCATGATGTCGGACGTGGTGTGCGCCTTGCCGTAGTGATGGATGCGGAAGCTGTGGTCGCCGTAGCGGAAGCTGTCGCCGTGGCGGACGGCATGATCCGGCGCCACCACCCGGGTGCCGCGCGAGGCGCCGTCGCTCATGCGCTCGATGCGTTCCACCCAAGCCCGACCCTCACCGGCCTCGATCAGCGCCAGCATGTTCGGATGGCCGTGGATGACCGCCTGCGGCCAGGCTTCGCGAACAGCCTGGTTGCCGAGCCAGTGATCCCCGTGGATGTGGGTGTTGAACACCGCAATCACGGGACGGTCGGTGTGCCTGCGGACGGCGCGCAGCACCATCTCGCCGGTCTGCACGCTGCTGCCCGGGTCGATGACCACCACGCCCCGGGATGTGATCACGAAGCCGGGGTTGTTCATGAACCCCTGGTTGCCGGGGTTGGGCAGTTCCAGCGGTCCGTGGATCACGTACACGCTGTCTGCGACGCGCTCGACCGGGTAGTCGGGCAGCGCCGGGCCCCGCTCCGCGGCGGCCGCGAGCGGCAGCAGCAGCCAGAGCAGGGCCAGGCACGCGCGCCCCACCGGTGGCTGCCTATTCGTGGGCGTGGCCACCGGCGCCGTGCACGTGGCCGTGCTCTATCTCTTCGGCGGTGGCGTCACGCACGTCGATGACCTTGACGTCGAAGTTCAGCGCCACGCCGGCCAGCGGGTGGTTGCCGTCGACATTGACCGTGTCGCCTTCCACCGACACCACCACGATGGTGATGACCTGGCCCTCGGGGCCCTGGGCGTGGAACTCCATGCCCGGCTGGATCTCGATGTCGTCCGGGAACATCTTGCGCGGCACCGCCTCGATGCGCGAGTCGTCGCGCGGGCCGTAGGCCTGTTCCGGCGGCACGCTGACCGAGATCTCTTCGCCGGCGGACTTGCCGGTGAGGGCGTTCTCCAGGCCGGGGATGATGTTGCCGGCGCCGTGCAGGTAGATGAAGCTGCCGTCGCTGGATTCGTCGATGATGTGGCCGGCGTCGTCCTTCAGGGTGTAGTTGAGGGTGACGACCTTGTTGGGTTCGATCTGCATGGGAAAACGTCCTCTGGGGGGTCCGCTGCCGCGGAAAGCGTGGGAAAGCCTTTCAATATACAGCAAGACGGCGTCCAGGTGTAGGCGACCGGCCGCGCCGCGCGCTGGACGCCCCATCCGCTTCCTGCGTATGGTTGCCGCCATGCCTGAACTGACGCTGTCTCCGCGCAACCGCCGCTGCCTGCTGTTGACCGGTGACGCCGACTGGTGTCGCCGGGCGGCGTCCGGCCTGGTCGCCGATCCGGCCCTGCAGCCCGCCGTCTGGCTGGAGGCCGGCGGTCGGCGGCTGCTGGGCACCGAGACCGGCGCCCTGGTGGTGGATGCCCACGCCGGTTTCGACCCCGACGCCTTCGGCCTGGCCTGCGGTACGCTGCGCGGCGGCGGGCTGCTGGTACTGCTGACGCCGCCGCTGGCGCATTGGCCTGCCTTCGACGACCCGCAGCGGCGCCGCCTCGCCGTGGCGCTGCAGGAAGCCTCCGCGGTTCCCAGCCGTTTCCTGGCCCGCGCCGCGCGGGTGCTGCAGACGGATCCCGACGTCTTCCGGGTGCAGCAGGGCGAAGCGCTGCCGGTGGTGGTGCCGGCCGCCCGCTCGCCGCGTCCGCCCGGCTGGCGCAGCCCCGACCAGCAGCGCGCCGTCGAGGCGCTGCTGCGGGTGGCCAGCGGACACCGGCGCCGGCCGCTGGTGCTGATCGCCGACCGCGGGCGCGGCAAGTCGGCCGCCTTCGGCATGGCGGCCGCCGGCCTGCTGCGCGCCGGCCACCGGCGGGTGCTGGTCACTGCGCCGCGCATCGATGCCGTCGATGCGCTGTTCGAGCACGCCGCGCGTGAACTCGGCGTGCCGCGCGGCGGCCGCGGTCACCTGCACTGGCAGGACGCCGACATCCGCTTCGTGGCGCCGGACGCGCTGCTGCACGACGACCACCCGGCCGACCTCCTTCTGGTGGACGAGGCGGCCGCCATCCCGGCGCCGCTGCTGGCCGGCCTGCTGCGGCGCTACCCGCGCATCGCCTTTGCCACCACCGTGCACGGCTACGAGGGCACCGGGCGCGGTTTCGCGGTGCGTTTCAGCCAGGTGCTGGACCGCGACACGCGCGGCTGGAAGGCGCTGCGGCTGGAGACGCCCATCCGCTGGGCCGCCGGCGACCCGCTGGAGCGGCTGGTGTCGCGGCTGCTGCTGCTCGATGCCGGCGCCGCCGACGATGCGGTGCTGCGCGACGCCACGCCGCAGACCTGCACACCGGGCGTGCTGGACCGCGACCGCCTGGTCGGGGACGAGGCCACGCTGAGGGAACTGTTCGGCCTGCTGGTACTGGCGCACTACCGTACCCGGCCCTTCGATCTGCGCCACATGCTGGACGGCATCAACCTCGATATCCTGGTGCTGCGCCACCGCGGCCACGTGGCGGCCACCGCCCTGGTGGCCCGCGAGGGCGGCTTCGACGCCGCCACGGCCGACGCCATCGCCGCCGGTGAACGGCGTCCGCACGGCCACCTGCTGCCGGAACTGCTGGCCGCCCACCTGGGCCCGCCGGATGCCGCGCGGCTGCGCTGCGCGCGCATCGTCCGCATCGCCGTGCACCCGGCGGTGCAGGGGCGCGGGCTGGGTGCGCAGCTGCTGGCGTTCATCGTCGCGAGGGCCGGCGGTCAGGGCCTGGACTTCATCGGCAGCAGTTTCGGCGCCACCCGCGGGTTGCTTCGCTTCTGGCGGCGCGGCGGCTTCGAGCCGGTGCGGCTCGGCATCCGGCGCGGGGCCGCCAGCGGCGAACATTCACTGGTGGTGCTGCGCGGCCTGTCGGCGCCGGGTGAGGCGCTGGCAGACCAGCTCCGGTCCCGCTTCGGCCGCCAGTTCCCGGCCCAGCTCGGCGACGCCCTGCGCGACGTGGAGCCGGCGCTGGTGGCGGACCTGCTGCACGGCATCCCGGCGCCCGGCGGGCTCGATGAAGCGGACCGGCGCGACCTGCGGGCCTATGCCCACGGCCGCCGCCGCTGCGAGGACTGCCTGGCACCACTGGCCGACCTGGCCCTCGCCGCCCTGGCCGCCGGCCGCGTGACGGAAGAACGGGACCGCGTGCTGCTGGTGGCGAGGCTGCTGCAGAAGCGCAGCTGGCGGGAGGTGGCGCAGCGGCTCGGTGTGCCGGGGCGCCGACAGGCCGACGCCGCCTTGCGCCAGGTGATCGCCGCCCTGCTGCCCCGATCACCGTGATCAGCCCACCACGACGCCGGTCCGGCGATGCTGGCGCAGCCGGGGTGAACGGTCGGTGGCCGCCGGACCCATCGCGGCCGGAGGCCGCTCCTACAGAGCGGTGCTGCGAATACGGGTGGTCTCCTGTAGGAGCGGGCTTGCCCGCGATCCCGGCGCAGCCGGGATGAACGGTCGGCGGCCGCCGGACCCATCGCGGCCGGAGGCCGCTCCTACAGGGCGGTGCTGCGAACAGGGGTGGTCTCCTGTAGGAGCGGGCTTGCCCGCGATCCCGGCGCAGCCGGGATGAACGGTCGGCGGCCGCCGGACCCATCGCGGCCGGAGGCCGCTCCTACAGGGCGGTGCTGCGAACAGGGGTGGTCTCCTGTAGGAGCGGGCTTGCCCGCGATCCCGGCGCAGCCGGGATGAACGGTCGGCGGCCGCCGGACCCATCGCGGCCAAGGCCGCTCCTACACAGCGGTGCTGCGACCGCGGGTGGTCTCTACGGGTTCGTTGGTGCGCGGGCCTGGCGGTCCAGGGTTTTCTTCAGGACCCTTGCTACGGCCACGAAGCCGAAGGTGGCGGTGACGAAGCTGGCCGCGCCGTAGCCCATGCGGCAGTCGAGGTTGATGCCGTGGATGCCGGGCTTGCGGTGGCTGACGCCGCCGTCGGGGGTGGGATAGAGGGGGTGCTGACCGGAGAACACGCATTCCACGCCGAAGTAACGTTTCGGGTTGCGCGGAAAACCATGGGCGTCGCGCAGTTTCGCCCGCACCCGGGCGGCCAGCGGGTCGTTGTAGGTGCGGCTCAGGTCCTTGATCTGCACCTGGGTGGGGTCGGTCAGGCCGCCGGCACCGCCGGTGGTGACGACGGGGATCTTGTTGCGGCGGCACTGGTGGATGATGGCGGCCTTGAACTTGATGCTGTCGATGGCGTCGACGACGTAGCCGTAGCCGCGTTCGGGTGACAGGTGGTCGCGCACGTTGGCGGCGGTGACGTAGTCGTCGACGATGTCGCAGCGGCAGGCCGGGGCGATGCCCGCCACGCGTTCGGCCAGGACTTCGGCCTTCTTGCGCCCGATGCTGGCGTCCAGCGCGTGCAGCTGGCGGTTGATGTTGCTGGCGCAGACGGTGTCGTGGTCGATCAGTGTCAGCGCGCCCACACCGCTGCGCGCCAGCGCCTCCACCGCCCAGGAGCCCACCCCGCCGAGCCCCACCACGCACACGTGCAGGCGGCTGAACACCGCCAGTGCGCCCTTGCCGTAGAGGCGCTCGATACCGTCGAAGCGGGAATCCCTGCGCCGCCGGGGCATGGTTCAGTCGAGCCCCAGCACGTCGATGGCGTTGCGGGTGGTGAGTGCGGCCAGCGCAGCTGGCTCTTCGCCGCGCACCCCGGCCAGCGCCTGCAGGCATTGTGGCAGGTATTCGGGGCTGTTGCGTTCGCCGCGGTGGCTGGCCACCACCATGTCCGGCGCGTCGGTCTCCAGAACCAGCGCCTCGCCCGGCAGTTCGGCGGCCAGGCGGCGGATGCGCGTCGAGCCGGCATAGGTGAGGGTGCCGCCGAAGCCGAGCCGGAAACCCAGCTCCAGGTATTGCCGGGCCTGCTGCAGGCTGCCGTTGAAGGCGTGGGCGATGCCGCCCTTCACGCGCAGCCGCCGGAGCGTGGCCAGCACCGCATCGTGCGCCTTGCGCACGTGCAGCAGCACCGGCAGGCCGGCGTCGCGGGCGATGGCCAGCTGCGCCTCGAACAGTGCCTGCTGGCGGTCGCGGTCCAGCCCGTGCAGGTAGAAGTCGAGGCCGATTTCACCCACCGCCACCGGGCGTTCCAGTTCGATGCGCGCCGCCAGCGCCTCGAGGTCGGCGTCGACGTGGGTATCCAGACGGACGGGATGCAGGCCCAGCGCCGGGTACAGGCCAGGCCGGCTGCGGCACAGCGCCAGCAGCCCTTCCCAGCCGGCGGTCGCCACGGCCGGCACCACGATGCGGGTGACGCCGTAGTCGCGGCAGCGCGCCAGCACCTGGTCGCGGTCGGCGTCGAAGGCGGCGTCGTCCAGGTGACAGTGGGTATCGACCAGCTCCATTCAGGACACCCGCACCGGCCTGCCGCGGCCGTGGCCGATCGCTTGCCGGGCGCGCGCCGCCTGTTCTTTCCGCAGCACGCCGGCCCTGCCGATGCGGGTCGTCTGGATGGCTTTCGTCACCTCGTCTCTGCCCTGCATTGCCCGTTGGACGTCCGAACGGGCATTATAGGGGAATCATTCAGCCCCGGTCAGCCGGGCGGGCAGGGATGGAAGACATGGCGCGCAAGACCCACGACCGGAAATCCGTTGCGCTGCACTGGCGCCGTACCAAGATCATCGTCACCCTGGGGCCGGCCTCGGATTCGCGGGACATGATCGAGCGGCTCATCGCCGCCGGCGTCGACCTGGTGCGGCTCAACATGTCGCACGGCGACGCCGACACCCACCGCCGCACCGTGCGGCGGGTGCGGCGGGCGGCCAGGCAGGCCGGTCGCCACGTCGCCATTCTCATGGACCTGTCCGGCCCCAAGATCCGCGTCGGGCGTTTCGAGGGCGGCCGCATCGAGCTGCAGACCGGCGAACGCGTCACCATCACCACCCGCCGCGTCAGCGGCAGGCCCGGCCTGATCCCGTCCCAGTACCGGCGCCTGCACCTCGACGTCAGGGCCGGCGAGCGCATCCTGCTCGACGACGGCAAGCTGGAGTTGCGCGTCGAACGGGTGCGCGGCACCGAGGTGCAGTGCCGGGTGATCGAGGGCGGCGTGCTGTCCGACAACAAGGGCATGAACCTGCCCGCCTCGCGTCTTTCCACGGCGGCCCTGACCGACAAGGACCGCCGCGACGTGCGCCTGGGCGTGGAGCTGGGAGTGGACTTCCTGGCGTTGAGCTTCGTGCGTTCCGCGGCGGACGTGCAGCGATTGCAGCGCTACCTGCGGCGGCTGGACGCCGATATTCCGGTGATCAGCAAGATCGAGCGCCCCGAGGCGGTCGAGCACATCGACGCCATCATGGACGTGACCTACGGCATCATGATCGCGCGCGGCGATCTCGGCATCGAGCTGCCGGCCGAGAAGGTGCCGCTGATCCAGCGCGACCTCACGGCGCGGGCGCGCCAGAAGGGCATCCCGGTGATCGTCGCGACCCAGATGCTGGAATCCATGATCCACAGCGCCCGCCCGACCCGCGCCGAGGTGACCGACGTGGCCGGCGCCGCGCTGCTCAGCGCCGACGCGGCCATGCTGTCGGGCGAGACCGCCGCCGGCGACTATCCGCTGCAGGCGGTCGAGACCATGGACCGCATCCTGCGCGAGGTCGAGGAGCACCAGTGGAAGGAAGGTTGCTTCGCCGGCGAGGCCATCACCGACCGGGGCGCCAAGCTGCACTTCATCCGCGAGTCCATGGCCCATGCCGCCGTGCAGCTGGCGCGCGACCTGGAGCTGGAAGCCGTCGTCGTGCCCACCCACACCGGAACCACCGCGCGCATCGTGTCGGCACACCGGCCGCTGGCGCCCTCGGTGGGCGCCTGCGCCGACGAACGCATTTGCCGCCGCATGGCGCTGCACTGGGGCATCGTGCCGGTGCAGATCCGCCGCACCGAGCGCCGCAACTGGCGGCGCATCTGTCTGCAGATCTCCGAGCAGTGCAAGCTGGGCAAGCCGGGCCACGACATCCTGCTGGTGTCCGGCTTCAACGACGATCCGGAAAAGAACGAACCGGTACTGAAACTGCTCCACCTGTAGGCGCGGGCCTGCACGCTCTTGTCGGCTGTGCCGGCACGATGCGAAGACAGCGGGGAAGACAGACGGCATGGATCACCGATACGACCTGCTCATCGTCGGCGGCGGTATCTCCGGGACGGCGCTGCTGTACCTGGCTGCGCGCTATACCGACATCGGCAACATCGGGCTGATCGAGAAATACGCCGCGCCGGCGCGGGTCAATTCGCTGTCGTCCAACAACAGCCAGACCCTGCACTGCGGCGACATCGAGACCAACTACACGCTGGACAAGGCGCTCAAGGTGCAGCGCGCAGCGCGCATGCTGGCCAACTACTGCCTGCGCCAGCCGGACCGCGATCACCTCATCTTCCGGTATCCGAAGATGGTGCTCGGCGTCGGCGAGCGCGAATGCCGGCTGCTGCGGGAACGCTTCGAGGTGTTCGCTCCCCACTACCCGGAACTCAGGCTGCTCGAACTCAAGGACATTGCCCGCATCGAACCGGCCGTTGCCACCGGCCGTGACGGCCGCCTGCGCCGCGGGCAACTGGTCGCGCTGGGCTCCACCGACGAGTACACGGCGGTCGATTTCGGGGCCGTGGCACGTTCCTTCGTGCGCCAGGCCCAGGCGCAGCCGGATACCCACGTCGATATCCATTACAACCAGGCGGTGCGCCACATCCGCGTGGTGGACGACGGTTTCGTGCTCGACACCGGCCACACCTGCTACCGGGCGCGCAGCCTGGTGGTGTGCGCCGGCGGCCACAGTCTGAAGCTGGCGCACGACCTCGGTCACGGCCTCCACTATTCCTGCCTGCCGGTGGCCGGCAGCTACTATTTCACGCCCCAGGTGCTGAACGGCAAGGTCTATACGGTGCAGAACGACGCCCTGCCGTTCGCCGCCATCCATGGTGACCCCGACGTGCTGGTGCCGGGCAAGACGCGCTTCGGCCCCACCGCCCTCATCCTGCCCATCCTGGAGCGCTACAATTACCGGACCCTGCCGGACTTCCTGCAGGTGTTCCGTTTCGACCGCCGGGTGGCGAAGGTGCTGTGGGACCTGTTCCGGGTGCGCGATATCCGTCACTACATGCTCAAGAACATGCTGTTCGAGGTGCCGCTGCTGCGCAAGGCGCTGTTCCTGCGCGACGTGCGCAAGATCGTGCCGGGACTGCGCCTGCGTGACCTGGAGTTCGCCCGCGGCGTGGGCGGCATCCGTCCGCAGCTCATCGACAAGACGCAGCAGCGCCTGCTGATGGGAGAGGCCAAGATCGATACCGGCGATGGCGCCATTTTCAACATGACCCCGTCGCCCGGCGGCACCTCGTGCCTGGAGAACGCCGAGATCGACATGCGCGCCATCGCCGCCCACCTCGGTTCGGGCATCGACGAACAGGCGTTCGCGGCCGAGCTGCTGGGCGAGGACCGGGCGCACGGGCCGGAAGATTTCACCGGCGTGGTGCTGCCCGACGGCAGTGGGGGCGGGAGCCGCCTGCGGCGCTGGCTGCGTCGCCTTGCCGGGCGCAGGGACTGCTGATGGCGGTGCTCTGGCAACGCGAGCAGGGCGGCACCCGCTACGAGGTGCGCTCGGCCGGGCACACCCGGCGCCTGTACGCCAACGGCGTCCTGCACAGCCAGTACAATCCGCGCCGGCCGCTGACCGGCAACCTGTGGGACTTGCTGATGCTGCCGGCCTTCTTTCTGCCGCCGGGCCGCATCCGGCGCGTGCTGGTGCTGGGCGTGGGGGGTGGCGCCGTGATTCGCCAGTTGCAGCACTTCGTGGCGCCGGAACGCATCGTCGGTGTCGACAAGGACCCGGTGCACCTGGCGGTGGCGCGCCGCTTCTTCGGCGTGACCGGCGACGGTGTCGGGCTGATACGGGCGGATGCGCGAGCCTGGCTGGCGGCGTACCGCGGGCCGCGCTTCGACATGATCATCGACGACCTGTTCGGCGATGTGGACGGCGAGCCACGGCGCGCCATCGCCCTGGACGAGGCCTGGTCGCGCCTCCTGCTGCGCCGGCTGGCGCCGCGCGGCGTGCTGGTGGCCAACTGCGTCTCCACACGCGAACTCGCCGGCAGCGCCCTGGCCGCCGGGCCGGGGTTGCGTGGTCGACCGGGATCCGTGTTCTCGCTCAAGACGGCGCAGAACGAGAACGCCGTGGGCGTATTCCTGCGTTTCAGGGCCGGCAGCGGCGATCTGCGCCGTCGCCTGCGCCGCGATCCGGAAATCGCCGCGGCGCTGGCCGGCGGCCGGCTGCGCTATCACATACGGCCCGTCCGGTGACCCGCGCCGGCGGCCGCCTGCATCCGCTACAATGAGGCAAGGCGCAACAGGGAGACAGGCCGTGCGAGAGACCGGGAGAGTGAATCACTGGCTGCTGGCGGCCGTCGTGCTGGCCCTGCTGGGCGCCTGCGCCGGCACGCCGCTGCGGCCGGAATCGCCGCGCGTCAGGCTGGTGGGGCTGGAGCCGCTGGCCGTCGAATTGCTGGAGCAGCGTTACCGCGTCGGGCTGCGCATCCAGAACCCCAACGATTTCCCGCTGCGGGTGCGCGGCATCGATTTTCGCATCGATCTCAACGGCCAGCGCTTTGCCGAAGGCGTCAGCAACCGTCACGTCGAAGTGCCGGCGTTCGGGGAGGCGCGCCTCGACGTCGAGGTCAGTTCCAGCCTGTTCGACCTGGTGCGGCAGTTGCAGTCGCTGGGGCGCGGCGAGAGCCGCGCCCTCGAGTACCGCATCAGCGGGCGGCTGGCGCTGAGCGGCAGCCCGCTGCGGGTGCCGTTCCGCTACGAAGGGCGCATCGATCTGGCGCCCGCCGGAGCGCCGGGGGACAGCGGCGCCTGAATGGCGAGTTATCCACATTTTCTGTGGATAACTCTGTGGAAGAGCTGCGGGTAATCGGTCTTTCCCCCGAAAACCACGGATCCGGCATCAGATCGAACAATTTTTGACCAGTTTCGGTTAATTTTGTAAAAACAATAGGTTATGTAGATAATCTTGAGTCGTTAAAGAAGTCATATTGGTTTCATAAGCCATTTTTCGCGCATCGCTGTTTTCTGTGTATAACGCTTCTCTGATGTGGTCGGAAAACTTGACATTCCGGCGTGTCGGCCAGCGGCGCGAAAGCCGTGCTGGAACCCGTCCGCGGCTGTCCCCATAATGGAAAGTCGTCGTATCCATTGCTGTATCGGGAGTGTTTTTTCATGCCTACCTATGACTATGTCTGTGAAGCCAACGGCCGCGTCGTCGAGGTCAAGCACCGCATGAGCGAGACCCTGTCCACCTGGGGCGAGCTGTGCGAGCGGGCCGGCGTCGATTGCGGCGACACCCCAGCCGACGCGCCGGTGCAGCGGCTGGCCACCGGCGGCCAGGTGGTGAGCAGTTCCAGCCTCGGCGACGGCGCGCCGCCCTGCGCGGCCGGCGGCTGCTGCGGCGGCGGGGTGTGCGGGCTCGACTAGTGGGTGTTTCCATCCCCGGCCTGATGCTGGACCGCGGCGGCGTGGTGCAGGAGCGCTATGCCGTCGTCTATGCCCGCAAGAAGAAGAAACGCCTGTCCGCCAACTGCGTCGAGGTGGTGGACTCGGAACAGGCCGCGCGCGCCGGCGCCGACCCCGAACGCCACCGCCACGCGGCGGTGGTGGCAGGGCCGTCCACGTCCTCGGAGAGCCAGCAGCTGTACTACCTGGTGCGATGGCTGGACTGAATGGGCCGCCTGGCGAGGCCGGCTGGCAGGTATACATCATCCACTGCTCGGACGGTTCGTTGTACACCGGCATCACCACCGACGTCGAACGGCGCCTGGCGCAGCACGGCGCCGGCCGCGGCGCCCGCTACTTCCGCGGCCGCGACCCCGAGCGGCTGGTGTACCTCGAGGGTGGCCACGACCGCAGCAGCGCCAGCCGCCGCGAGGCCGCCATAAAGCAGCTGCAGCGCGAGGACAAGTGGCGGCTGATCGAGTCGGCGGCCAACCGGCTGCATGCGCGGGACCCCGATGCCGGGGATTCCTGACAGCGGGCGCGGCGGCGGGGCGGCTGCGCCGGTCCGGCATGTCCGCCCCTGACCCCGGCCGCATCCGCCTGTTCCTCGGCGGCGACGTCATGACCGGGCGCGGCATCGACCAGGTGCTGCCGCATCCGGGCGACCCGCGCATCCACGAACCCTGGGTGAGTTCGGCCCTGACCTACGTCGAGCTGGCCGAGCAGGCCAACGGCCCGATCCCGAAGCCGGTGGACTTCGACTACATCTGGGGCGATGCCCTGCACGACCTCGAGCAGGCCGCGCCGGACCTGCGCATCGTCAACCTGGAGACGGCCGTCACGCGCCGCGGCCGGCCCTGGCCGGGCAAGGGCATCCACTACCGCATGAACCCCGCCAACGCTCCCTGCCTGTCGGCGGCCGCCATCGACTGCTGCGTGCTGGCCAACAACCACGTGCTCGACTGGGGCCGGGCGGGCTTGCTCGACACCCTGGAGAGCCTGCGGCTGCTGAATATCGGATCTCCCGGCGCCGGCGCCGATGCGGAGCGGGCCAGCGCGCCGGCGGTGTTCGACCTGGGTGCGCGCGGGCGCGTGCTGGTGTTCTCACTCGGCCACCCCGACAGCGGCGTGCCGCCGGACTGGGCGGCCGCGCCCGGCCGGTCCGGCGTCGACCTGCTGCCGGACTGGTCGGCGGCCGAGGTGCGGCAGCTGGCGGGGCGCGTCCGGGCGTTGAAGCGGCCCGGCGACCTCGTGCTGGTGTCGCTGCACTGGGGCGGCAACTGGGGCTATGACGTGGCCGCCGTCCACCGGGCCTTCGCCCATGCCCTCGTCGACGAGGCCGGCGTCGATCTCGTGCACGGCCATTCCTCGCACCATCCCCGCGGCATCGAGGTGTACGGCGGCCGGCTCATCCTGTACGGCTGCGGCGACCTCATCAACGACTACGAGGGCATCGGCGGCCACGAGGCCTTCCGCGGCGACCTGTCGCTGCTGTACCTGGCGGAGCTTTCGGCCGGCAGCGGCCGGCTGCTGGGGCTGGAGATGGTGCCCATGCAGATGCGCCGCTTCCGGCTGAACCTCGCCACGCCCGCGGATGCGCGCTGGCTGAGCGGGGTGCTGGACCGCGAGAGCCGGAGGTTCGGGGCGGCGGTGGAACCGGAGCAGGACGGGCAGCTGCGGCTGCGCCTGGTTTTCTGAGGCCCGGCACGGCGGTTGGCGCGGGCTGCCGCAACCCTCTATCATCCGGACAGCCGCGACATTGCGCGAAACCGACAGCAGGGACCGACATGACCACCAGGAACCAGACCCGCAACATGGCCGTGTTCTGCGACTTCGAGAACGTGGCACTGGGTGTGCGCGACGCCAAGTACGCGGCCTTCGACATCCAGAAGGTGCTGGAACGCCTGCTGGTCAAGGGCAACATCGTGGTCAAGAAGGCCTACTGCGACTGGGAGCGCTACAAGGACTTCAAGGCCGGTATGCACGAGGCGGCCTTCGAACTCATCGAGATCCCGCACGTGCGCCAGTCCGGCAAGAACTCGGCCGACATCCGCCTGGTGGTGGACGCCCTGGACCTGTGTTACACCAAGTCGCACGTCGACACCTTCGTCATCGTCAGCGGCGACTCCGACTTCTCGCCGCTGGTCAGCAAGCTGCGCGAGAACAACAAGCTGGTCATCGGCGTCGGCGTCAAGCAGTCCACTTCCGACCTGCTGACCTCCAACTGCGACGAGTTCATCTACTACGACGACCTGGTGCGGGGCGAGAAGAAGAAGGGCGCCAAGCGCAAGACGACCAGCAAGAAGACCACGACCCGGGCCGCCAGCCAGGGCGAGGAAAAGAAGAGACAGGAAGCCATCGAACTGGTCATGGAGACGGTCGAGGACCTGTTCGAGGAACGCGGCGACGAGGACAAGCTGTGGGGCTCCATGGTCAAACAGGCCTTGAAGCGCCGCAAGCCCGGCTTCAGCGAGAGCTACTACGGCTTTCGCAACTTCGGCGAACTGCTGGAAGAGGCGCAGTCGCGCAAGCTGCTCAAGCTCGACTACGACGAGAAGTCGGGCGGCTTCATCATCCGCGACTTCGTGCATCCGGAATAGCCGCTCCTACAGGGACTGGCCCGGGGCCTTCGGAGGCGGGGCCAGGCGCGAGCAGACGGCAGCGATCTCGGCATAGAGCGGCGCGGGGTCGGCGCCGTAGCGCCGCGAGAAGTGGAACGGAACCAGCTGGCCGACGTCGGCGGCGGTGGCGATCTCGCCGCAGGCGCGGGTGGTGAGGTGGCCGGTGCGGCGCGCGCGGTCGGCGTCGGCCTCGCGGAAGGTGGCCTCGCAGAAGAAGGTGTGGCTGCCGCGCGCCAGCGCCACCAGCCGGCGGCGGTTGTCTGCGGTGTCGGCCAGATCGGTGGCGTAGGTCAACTTGCGGCCGGGCCGGATCAGGGCGATGTCTTCGGCCAGTTCGCCGGCCTTGCGGCGTTCCCCGTCCGGCAGCGCAATGACCGCGCCGCGGTCGTCCTCCAGCAACCGTCGCTTGAGTTCACCCAGCCAGCGACCGGGCGGCCAGCCGTGCGACGCCAGCCGTTCCTTGCGAATGGCGATCTCGACCGGCGGTTCGAAGGCGTAGGCCAGCACCGGGATGCCGTGGTCCAGGGTCGCGGCGCGCACCCGGAAGGCCGGTTCCTCCAGCAGCACGCCCGCCGGCGCCGGGCGTCCCGGCAACGGCGTCGGGCGGGTGCGGCCCGCCTGCAGGCGAAACCGCCGCAGCTGCCCGTCGTGCAGCTCTGCCACTTCGAAGCACGGCCCCTGGTCGCCGATGCGGTCCCAGGCCACTCCCTCCAGCAGACCCTGGACATGCCGCGCCAGGCCGGGCGGGCCGTACAGCCGGCAGGGCGGGAAGTCGCCCATGCGCGAACGCAGCAGCCACAGGAAGCCGCCGATGTGGTCCAGGTGGGCGTGGCTGAGAAAGACGTCGCTGACCTGGTGGGCGATGCGCGCGGCCAGTCGCTCCGGCATGCCGAGATCGAACAGCAGGCTGCGGCGCTGGTGGCGCAGCCGCAGGTGCAGCAGGGGGTCGCCGAACACGCCGTTGATCAGGGCGGCGTCGGCCTGGCCGACGCGCGCCACCGGCCGCGGGCCGGTGTCCTGCTTCCGGGCGGGGTGGGTGCGCACGTCCGGCGGCGGCAGCCAGGCCAGGGTGTCGGCCGCGAAGGGCCGGGCGCTGCCCAGCTCTCCGTCCGCTCCGCGCCGGGCGTCGCGCACCAGCAGGGCGTCCGGCCGCCCCTGCCAGGCCGGCGCGCGCAGCTGCAGCCCGTCGTCGCCAAGCGCCAGCGCCTCGCCCAGGGTCAGGGTGCGGCCGCCTTCCAGCAGGGCGATCTGGCGCCCGCGCCAGGCGTGGGCGACGTCGCGCGGCGGCGGCGTACCGAGCAGGGCCAGGCCGCTCAGGTCGAGCAGCCGTACGCCGGCATCGCCCAGCCAGGCGTCCCAGCGGCGGGTGCGGGCGCGCTGCCGCTGGTGTTTTCCCGGCCGGCGCGCGCCGTCGGCGGTGGTCATCCACAGCACCTCGACGCCGGCCGCGGCCAGCTCTTCCCGCAGCGGCGCCCGGCCGCCGCTGCGCACCAGGCCCAGCACCAGGTCGGCGCCGGCCGCCTCCAGCAGGGCGCAGAGCAGCTCGGCACCGGCGACGCCGCGCACCACGCCGGGTGCATCGATCAGCAGCGTGCCGGCCAGGGGCGGGCGCAGCAGGCGCCGTACGGCGTCCACCAGCGGCAGCCGGAAGCGTCCGGCGTCCAGGCTGCACAGGGCCTCCAGCGCCTCGAGCCGCCAGTCGCCGTGCTCCCAGCGGCCCAGGCAGACGGCACCGGGCGGGCCGAAGCCGGGCGTACCGGGATCGGCCCCCAGGCACAGGCAACCGCGCCCGGCCTCCTCGAGGGCGGCGCCCAGGGCGCCGGCCAGGGTGGATTTGCCGCTGCCCGGCGGACCCAGCAGCAGTACCCGCCGGTCCCGCGCCAGTGGTCCCCGGATGAGGTCGGCGGCGTGCGTCGCCACGGTGTTCAGAGCCCCGCCCGGGGTGGCGCCGGGCGGCTTGCGGCGCCGGCCGGGACCGGCGTCACTTGACCGAAGTCATGGCAAAACCGCCCGTCTGCACCATACTTGAAAGCGGGTAAGCAGGAGGAATGCCATATGAAGCTGCCGCTGGAGATCGTTTTCCGCAACCTTGAACCATCCGAAGCCATAGAAGCCAGAGTGCGCGAACGCGCCGAGAAGCTGGAAAGATTTCATCAGGATATCATGTCCTGCCGCGTGGTCATCGAAACCGACCACAAGCACCACCACAAGGGTAACCTGTACCACGTCCGCATCGACCTGACGGTGCCGGGCGCCGAGCTGGTGGCCAACCGCCAGCCGTACAAGAACCACGCCTACGAGGACGTCTATGTCGCCATCCGCGACGCCTTCGATGCCATCCGGCGCCAGCTGGAGGACTATGTGCGCCGCCGCCGCGGCCACGTCAAGCACCACGAGCCGCCGCCCCAGGGGCGCATCGTGGAACTGCACCCGGAGGGCGACTTCGGCCGCATCGAGACGCCCGACGGCCGCTTGATCTATTTCCACCGCAACAGCGTCGTCGACGCGGATTTCGACCAGCTCGACGTCGGTGTCCCGGTGCGCTTCGCCGAAGAGCAGGGCGCGCTTGGCCCGCAGGCCAGCACCGTGCGGGTGGAGAACGGGCGCCACCCGGCCGTTGGCTGAGGTTCCGCCGCACCGCATCCGCGCCTGCATCGACGAGGCGCTGCACTGCAAGGAGACGGGCGAGCCGAAGACCCTGTTCTTCAACCTGCCCGGCCACGGCCACTTCAACGGTGAACCGGAGGATTTCGAGTATCCGGAAGAAGCCATCCGGGGGTCCCTGCGGCGGCTTCCCGGGGTTGGCCGAAAGGGCAGGGAGTTCGGAGCCGAACCCGCCCGTCGCGTACCCCGCCGGCGCGCGGCACGGCCACCCGGCAGGGACGAACATACGCCAGCGGGCGCCGCCCGTGCACATGGAGTATGCTTGCCGCATGGCAGACCCGGACGCCAGCATCAAGGGCCGCGGTGCGGCGCACAATCCCGCCAACCGCTTCCAGGAGCGGCACGCCGAGGCGTTCGACGACGGCTGGGGTTCGCTGGAAGGCGGGCCGGCGCCGCTGCCGACCGAACTGCTGCGCGACGACAGCCGCTCGGTGATCAGCTACAACCGTTCGCCCGACGTGCCCTTCGACCGCTCCATCAACCCCTACCGCGGCTGCGAACACGGCTGCGTGTACTGCTTCGCGCGGCCGACCCATGCCTACCTCGACTGTTCGCCGGGCCTGGACTTCGAGACCCGCATCTTCTACAAGCCGCGCGCGGCGGAACTGCTGGGGCAGGAACTGTCGAAGCGGGGCTACGACTGCCAGCCCATCGCCCTGGGCGTGAATACCGACGCCTACCAGCCGGCCGAGCGGCGCCTGCGCATCACCCGCGCCGTCCTCGAGCTGCTGTTGGCCTGCCGCCACCCGGTCGGCATCGTCACCAAGTCGGCGCTGGTGGAGCGCGACGTCGACCTGCTGGCGGAGCTGGCGCGGCGGCGGCTGGTACACGTCATGATCTCGGTGACCACCCTGGACGCCGGGCTGGCGCGCAGCCTGGAGCCGCGCGCGGCGGCGCCGCACCGCCGCCTGCAAACCATTCGCAGCCTGGCTGCAGCCGGCATCCCGGTCGGCGTGCTGGTGGCGCCGCTCATCCCGGTGCTCAACGACCCGGAAATGGAGCGGATCCTGGAACGGGTTCGGGAGGCCGGCGCCCTGACCGCAGGCTATGTCATGCTGCGTCTGCCGCACGAGGTCAGGGACCTGTTCCGCGACTGGCTGCAGCGCCACCGCCCGCTGCAGGCCGAGCACGTCATGGCCCGCGTGCGCGACCTGCGCGGCGGCCGCGACAACGACAGCAGATTCGGGCGGCGCATGCGCGGCAGCGGCCCGTTCGCCGAGCTCATCGAACAGCGTTTCCGCCGCGCGTGCAAGCGGCTGGCCTTCCCCGGACTGCCCGAATTCGACTGTAGCCGCTTCCACCCGCCGCGCGACGGGCGGCAGTTCGACCTGTTCGGCGACTGAGCGCGCCATGCCGCCGGCCGCGCCCCACACGGAATCCGGCGACGCTGCCCTGGCCGCCCTGCAGGCCTCGCGCCACGGCCTCAGCCAGGAGGCCGCGGCGACGCGCCTCGCACAGTACGGGCCCAACGCACTGCCGCGGCCGACCCCGCCCGGCGTGCTGCGGGTGTTCCTGCGCCAGTTCACCAGCCCGCTCATCTATGTGCTGCTGGCGGCCGCGCTGGTGTCGCTGGCGATCGGAGAATACGCCGACGCCGGCTTCATCGGTGCGGTGCTGCTGGTCAATGCCGTCATCGGCGCCTTCCAGGAATATTCGGCGCAACAGACGGCGGAGGCGCTGCGGCGGCTGGTGCGCATCCGCGCCCGGGTGCTGCGCGAGGGCGACGTCTACGAGATCGACGCCGAAGACCTGGTGCCGGGCGACATCGTGCTGCTGGAGTCGGGCGACCGGGTGCCGGCCGACCTGCGCCTGCTGGCCGGCCACGGCCTGGAGGTGGACGAGTCGCTGCTGACCGGTGAGTCCCTGGCGGTGCTGAAGGATCCCGGCCGGGTGCTGGCCGCGGACAGCGCGCTGGGCGACCGGGTCAACATGGCCTGGGCCGGTACCCTGGTGAGCCGCGGCCGTGGCCGCGGCGTGGTCGTGGCCACCGGCCTGGAGACCCAACTCGGCCGGATCGCCGCCGACGTGCTGGGCGGCGAGGCCGAGAAGGTGCCGCTGCTGGTGCGCATGGAGCAGTTCACCCGGCGGGTGGCCTTGCTGGTGGGGCTGGCGGCGCTGCTGATGGCGGCGGTGGCGCTGGTGCGCGGCATGGCGCTGGACGAGGTGTTCCTGCTGGCGGTGGCGCTGGCGGTGTCGGTCATCCCCGAGGGCCTGCCGGTGGCGTTGACCGTGGCGCTGGCCATCGGCATGCAGCGGCTGGCGAAGCGCAACGTCATCGTGCGCCGGCTGGTCGCCGTCGAGGCGCTGGGTTCCTGCACCTACATCGCCACCGACAAGACCGGCACCCTGACCGAGAACCGGCTCACGGCGCGGCGCGTGCTGTTCCCGGGCGCTCACGCCTGGGAGGTCACCGGCGAGAGTCTGCAGCCGGAGGGCGCCATCGTCACGCCGCGCGGCGCACCCTCGCCGGAGGAACAGGCCCTGTTGACGCGGCTGTGCCGGGCAGCGGTGCTGGCCAACGAGGGTGTCCTGGCACACCGCAACCACGCCTGGGTCCAGCACGGCGACGCCGTCGACGTGGCGCTGCTGGTGATGGCGCACAAGGCCGGCGTCATCCAGGCCGAGATGCTGGACGCCTATCCCGAGCTGGCCACCATTCCCTTCGAGCCAGAGCGCCAGTTCGCCGCCAGCCTCAACCGGGTGGGCGGTGGCAGCCGGGCCTTCGTCAAGGGGGCGCTGGAACGCCTGCTGCCCATGTGCACCAGGATGGCCACGCCGGGCGGCGACACCTCCCTGGACGCGGCGCTGCTGGAGCGGCAGGCGGAAGAGCTCGCCAGCCAGGGCTACCGGGTCATCGCCATGGCCGAGGGTGAGGTGAGCCTGGCCGAGCCGGAACGGTTCTCCGAAGAGCACCTCGCCGAGCTGACGCTGATCGGGCTGGTGGGCCTGATCGACCCCTTGCGCCCCGAGGCGCGGTCGGCGGTGGCTGCCTGTCGCGATGCCGGCATCGAGGTCGGCATGGTGACGGGCGATCACCCCGTCACGGCATTCGCCATCGCGCGCGAGCTGGAGCTGGTGGACGACCCGGCCCAGGTGGTCACCGGCCCCCGGCTCGAGGGCGCCGGGCAGGCGGCCGAGTTCGACCGCCTGGTGCGCGGCGCGCGGGTGTTCGCGCGCGTGGAGCCGCACCAGAAGCTGGACATCGTCCAGTCGCTGCAGCGCAGCGGCCACTTCGTCGCCGTCAGCGGCGACGGCGCCAACGATGCGCCGGCGCTGCGCGCCGCCCAGGTCGGCGTGGCCATGGGCAAGGGCGGCACCGACGTGGCGCGCGAGGCCGCCGACCTCATTCTCACCGACGACAACTTCGCCTCCATGGTGGGCGGTGTCGAGGAAGGGCGCATCGCCTACGCCAACGTGCGCAAGGTGATCTTCCTGCTCATCTCCACCGGCGCGGCGGAGCTGGTGCTGTTCATGCTGGCTCTGCTGACGGCGTTGCCGCTGCCGCTGCTCGCGGTGCAACTGTTGTGGCTGAACCTGGTCACCAACGGCGTGCAGGACGTGGCGCTGGCCTTCGAGCCGGGCGAGGGCGACGAGCTGCGCCAGCCGCCGCGGCCGCCGGAAGAACCCATCTTCAACCGCCTCATGCTCGAGCGCGTGCTGCTGTCGGCGCTGGTCATGGGCACGCTCGCCTTCGTCCTGTTCCAGTGGCTGCTGGACAGTGGCTACAACCTGGACGAGGCGCGCAACGGCACCCTGCTGCTGATGGTGCTGTTCGAGAACGTGCACGTGTTCAACTGCCGCTCCGAGACGCGCTCGCTGTTCCGCCACAGCCCGCTGCGCAACCCGCTGCTGCTGTTCGGCACCGCCGCCGCCCAGCTCGTGCACATCGGCGCCATGTACGTGCCGGGGATCAGCGACGTCCTGCATATCCAGCCGGTGTCACTGCAGCACTGGGCGCAGCTCCTGGGCCTGGCGTTCAGCGTGCTGGTGGTGATGGAACTGCACAAACAGGTCCGCGCCCACACCGCCCCCCACCACCCTTCCACCCCTCCCCTGTAGGAGCGGCCTCCGGCCGCGATGGGTCCGGTGGCCCCCGACCGGTCACCCCGGCTGCGCCGGGATCGCGGGCAAGCCCGCTCCTACAAAAAACCATCCCTGTTCGCAGCACCGCCCTGTAGGAGCGGCCTCCGGCCGCGATGGGTCCGGCGGCCGCCGCCCGGTCGTCCCGGCTGCGCCGGGATCGCGGGCAAGCCCGCTCCTACAGGAGACCACCCCTGTTCGCAGCACCGCCCTGTAGGAGCGGCCTCCGGCCGCGATGGGCCCGGCGGCCCCGCCCGGTCGTCCCGGCTGCGCCGGGATCGCGGGCAAGCCCGCTCCTACAGGGTGGTTGCGGGCGGCTCGGGGGACGCGGTCACCGGCCACCGGTGTCGGTACGGATGTCCTGCAGGGCTTCTTCGGCCACGTCCCGCACCGTCGGGTCGGGATCCCCGGTCAATGTCTCCAGCACCTGCTCCGCCTGCCGGCTGCGGGTCTGGCCCAGGAAGTGGGCCGCGTCGGCGCGTACGCGGGGGTCCGCGCTGTGCGCCATGTCGGCGAGCGTATCGAAATGTTGCAGCAGCGCTTCGCTGCCGGCCAGATCCTCGACCACGGCGCTGACGCCGATACGCACCGTCAGTTCGGTGTCCGGGTCGGCGGCCAGTTCCAGCAGCGCCTTCAGCCGCCCGGGCTCTTCGCGCACCGCCTCCAGCACCTCCTGCAGTCTGCCCTGCGAGAGCAGGTCGGCGTAGTAGGCCGCCCGCCCCGATTCGCTGCCGGCGCGCTGCGCCCACTGGCGCAGCTCCGCCGGCGAATGCAGCCCCTGAAGCACGAACTCGCCGATGCGGGTCCAGGGCACGCTGCGCACGCCGAGCTGCTGCGCGACCTCGGGGTGGCTGGCGATGTTGACGGCCTCCAGGCGGCCGATGACGCCTTCCTTGAGCAGGCCGGACAGGCCTTCCAGCACCACCGGGCAGTGCGGGCAGCCGGGGGCCAGCAGCAGCAGGGTGTCGGGCGGGCTGTGGTTGATGTCGGTCATGGCAGCGGCTACATTGGGTCCGGCACCCACTATAGCAAAGCAGGTGCCGCCACACCCTTCGGCTGTACGGAGAACCGGTTGTGAATTACATCAAGGTGCGCAAGGACGGCCCGCTGCTGATGACCGGCGATATCGAGGTCCGCGCCGCCGACGGCACCCTGCTGGAGAAGTCCGACGACGTCGCCCTGTGCCGCTGCGGCCGCTCCGGCAACAAGCCGTTCTGCGACGGCAGCCACCGGGAAACGGGCTTTCGCCACGACGGCTGCTTCGAGGACGGGCGCGCCGAGCCTCCACAGGGAGAAGGCCCGCTGCGCGTCACGGTCCGGCCCCGCGCCATGCTGCTGGCGAAAGGGCCGATGACCATCAGCAGCGCCGACGGCCGTTGCACCACCACCCGCAACAGCGCCGCCCTGTGCCGTTGCGGCGAATCGTCCAACAAGCCTTTTTGCGACGCCAGCCACAAGCACTGCGACGTGGGAGATTGACGGCCGCCGGACCCATCGCGGCCGGAGGCCGCTCCTACACAGCGGTGCTGCGAACGCGGGTGGTCTCTTGTAGGAGCGGGCTTGCCCGCGATCCCGGCGCAGCCGGGGCGACGGGTCGGTGGCCGCCGGGCCCATCGCGGCCGGAGGCCGCTCCTACACAGCGGTGCTGCGAATGCGGGTGGTCTCCTGTAGGAGCGGGCTTGCCCGCGATCCCGGCGCAGCCGGGGCGAGCGGTCGGGGGCCGCCGCACCCATCGCGGCCGGAGGCCGCTCCTACACAGCGGTGCTGCGAATGCGGGTGGTCTCCTGTAGGAGCGGGCTTGCCCGCGATCCCGGCGCAGCCGGGGCGACGGGTCGGCGGCCGCCGGGCCCATCGCGGCCGGAGGCCGCTCCTACACAGCGGTGCTGCGAATGCGGGTGGTCTCCTGTAGGAGCGGGCTTGCCCGCGATCCCGGCGCAGCCGGGGTGAACGGTCGGGGGCCGCCGTACCCATCGCGGCCAAGGCCGCTCCTACAGGAGGGGCTTGTTACCAGCGGCGGCCGGGGGTGAACAGG
>JALSRI010000234.1 GCA_026984835.1 Thiohalobacter sp.
GAAATCCTGGATGGGGCCGCCGCCATCGGACTCGCGTACCGCCACCTTGTCCGCTTCTTCCTTGCCCATGATGGCGAAGTTCTCGGGCAGCACCACCAGGCGCGCGCCCTTGTCCGCCGCCATGCCGATAAGGCGCTCGGCTTCCAGCAGGTTGGCGTCCACGTTGGGGCCGGAGGCCATCTGGATACAGGCTGCGGTCGTCACTTTCCTTTTACCTCTCCGATCAGTTCGAGTTCGATGCGACCGGCGGCACGGCTGCCGGGCTGCAGTTCCTGGCGCGCCGACGGCACGCCCAGCGACACCAGCCAGGCACGCAGCTCCCAGGCCCACAGCTGGCCCTCCTCGCCGCCCGGGTAGCGGATCAGCAGGCGGCTGCCGGGGCGCGCCGACAGCGCGTCCACCGCCTCGCGCAGCGGTGTCATGGTCGCCACCACCACGCCCGAGCGCGGCCGTGCCCAGTGTTCCGCGCTCAGGGTCCAGGGCCCCGGTGCGGCCCCGGCCAGGGCCGGCAGGAGCAGGGAAATTACCAGCGGTAACAAGCGCATGGAGACAGAGCATAGCATACCTGCTCAGTCCTCCGGGGCTTCGTCCGGGCGCTTGGCCGGCTTCTGGTCGATGCGTCGGTAGACCGGGTTGTCCCATTTGCCCGTCACCACGTAACGCACCCGGCTCATCTTCTCGACCTGCTTGCTGAGCAGCCGCTCGGCCAGTAGCACGGCCGCGCCCACCGCCGGCCCGCCGGCGATGGCGCCGG
This sequence comes from Thiohalobacter sp., assembly GCA_026984835.1. Lineage (GTDB taxonomy): Bacteria > Pseudomonadota > Gammaproteobacteria > DSM-19610 > DSM-19610 > JALSRI01. Next base: position 755 of record JALSRI010000234.1, read on the forward strand.
CCACCGGCAGGCCGGAGGTGACGTGCGGAATGACCGTCACCAGCTCGTCGTATTCCTGTCGGACCAAGTCGGTACGACCGGCGATCTCGATGTCCGCCGCCGGCGCCTTGATGCGCAAGTCGTTGGTGAAGGCGTCACCGTCACTGAGCAGGAAGGTGCCGCGCATGCTGTCGAAGCTGAACCCCTCCTTGAACAGATCGCTGAAATCGAGCGACAGGCGCCGGGGGATGGAGCGCAGGTTGAGCAGGCCGAGCAGCTTGCCGGCGCCGGGCCGGACCTCCTTGAGGCGACCGTCGGCCACTTCCAGCCGCAGTTCCCCCGCCAGCCGCTCGATGGAGAAATCGGCCGGAGTACCGGGCCAGGTCAACTCCAGCCGCCCCTGCAGGCGGCCGCCGTCCACCAGGGCATCGTCACCGGCGAGCTGCAACAGCTTGCCCAGGTCGCCGTCCTGGATGTTGGCCGACAGGCGGGTGAATTCCCGGCCGTCGGTGCGCAGCCAGGCGCCCTGCCCCTCCAGCGTAATGGCCTCCGAGGCCAGCGAAAGCCGCGTGAACGCCAGGCCGGTGTCGACGCGCTCGGCATCCAGCGCCGCCAGTCCCAGTTCCTTGCCGTTCCAGCGGAAATCGGAAATGCTCAACCGGAGTTCGGGGAAGCCGGCCAGGACATCCGTCGCGCCATCGGCGGAGGCGGCAGCATCGGCGGACTCGTCGCGCAACAGGCTCAGCTGCGCCAGGTCCGCCTCGATGCGCGCCAGCCGCCCCTGGGGCGCGAACACCAGCCGCAGGTTGCCTTCCGCGCCCTTGCCGGTCAGCAGGAAGACCCAGGGCTGCGCCGCCTGCGAGGCAAGCTTCACCGACGGCACCCGCAGCTTGCCGAGCATCAGGCTGTCGACCTCGAGATCGAAGGACAGCGGCGGCAGCGTCGTCGGTGAGGAGCCGCCGCCGAACATCCGCCCCCATTCGATGGGTGAGGCGCGCGACAGCCGGCCGCTGAGACGGATCTCCCGGCCGGCCGGCAGCGGTACGAAGCCGTCGCCGAAATGGATGGCCGCTTTCTGAAGCCTCCCGGAAGCGCCGAACCCGAGCGTGGCGGCGCCAATACCGTCGTAGCGGATGCGCAGGGGCCAGTCGGCCAGCTCGCCCGGCACCCATTCCAGGCTGATCTCCCGCGATTCGGCGGGCGTCTTGCCCAGGGGCTGCGGCAACGCCAGGCCGATGCCACGCAGATCCGAATCCAGGCGCAGGCGCAAGGGCGGCGCGCCGGCCCTCGGGCGGGCGGGCACGAACAGCCGCGCACGCCAGTCGGCCGACCCGCTCAAGTGGGCGGCAGGCCACCAGCCCGCCGCGCGCATGCGCTCCACCACCGGCAGCGGACCGTCGATTTCGACCACCGTGCCCGGCTGTTCGTCCTCCGCTCCGGCGTAGACATTGATTTCCACCGGTGCCTCGTCGTAGCGGGCGCGCACGGCCTGGCAACTGAGGCCGCGCTCGCTGAACTTCAGGCGACCGCGAATCGACGACAGCTGGAAACCCCATTTCCGGCTCCCCAGGCTGGCGCCATCCAGATCGACGCCGCCGGAAACCCGCACGGCGCCGAGGCCATGGCGCAGCGGGATGCGCAGGTCCAGCGTCAGGTGGGCGTCGCCCTCGCTCTCCAGGCCGGACACCAGGCGCCCGAAGCGCGCCCCCAGCGGGCTGCTGCGCACGTAGTCGAGCATGCCGGCCAGGGTGCCGCTGGCGGTACCGGTGATGGCCAGCACCGGTTTCGCCAGGTCGTCGATGCGCGCCACCACGCGCTCCACGCTGGCCTGCTGGATCAGGCCGCGCTCGCCGACGATGCGCATGCGGCGGCCGCGGAAATGACCATGGCCATCCAGCGCCCGGATCGTCCCCCAGTGAGGATGGTAGGCCAGAACGGTGTCGGCGAAATCGAAATCGGCCGCCAGCACGCCTTCGCCGTGGTCGAAGGGCATACGGTCGAGCGGGCCCTCGATGAGCAGCCCGAGGTCGCTGATCTCGCCGCTGCGGAATGCGGCATCGAACCATTCCACCGTCTTGTGCGGCAACAGGCCGACCGGCAGGTACGCTGGCACACCGGCCACCGGCATCCGGTCCATGGCCAGTTGCAGGTCCAGCCAGGGGCTGCCGCCCGACGCCGGCAGGTCGATGCGGACACGGCCCGCCAGGCTGGCGTCGGGCAGGCGCACCATCAGGTTGCGCGTCTGCAGGCGCAGGCGGTCTCCGTAGCGCTGCCATTCCAGGCTGCCGTACAGGTAGTCGATGGGCAGGGAGCGGCGCAACAGCGCCGGCGCCATCAGGCGCGCGCGGCTGGCGTCGAGACGCAGCCGGCCGTGCGACAGGTCGCCCTCGAGATCGCCCGCCAGCCCGACGAAGCCCGGCTGCCGCCCCACCGGCTCGATACTGACATCCTCGAACCGGGCCCGCAGGGCCAGACGCGGCGCCTGGTGGCGGGGCAACTCCAGCTGGAAATCCACGTCGTGCAGCTGACCCGCCGGTTGCAGACGGTCGAGCCATCCGGCCGCCGCCTGGCCGGTCTGCGGCAGCACGGCGGCCAGCTGCGCGGCCCCGGCCACCGGCAGGCGGTTGAGCACGCCGCGCAGCCGCCGTGCGGCTCCGTCCCATTGCGCATGCAGCCCGACCCCATCCCCTTCCTCCGCGTCGCCCAGCCGCACACGGTCGGCGATGACGGACCAGCCGCCCCCCTGGCGTTTCCAGTCGAAACGGCCACCCAGGCGGCCGAAGTCCACCGGTTCCGGCCCGTCCACCAGCCCGCTCAACAGGATCTCGCTGCCGTCGACCTGGCCGGTCACGCGCACCGGCTCGCCCGCCTCGACCTCGACCCACAGCTCGGCATTCAACACGCCGCCGGCCAGGGGCGGCAGCGGTGGCAGGTAGTCGAGCCAGGCCGCCAGCCGCAGACCCTCGGCGCTGACGTAGAAACGGCCGCCGAGATCGCCGGGCGCCTCCAGCGGCCCGTCGACCTGGCCGATCAGCCGCAGCCGGCGCCCGAAGGCGGGCGGGGGAACGGCCTGCACGGAAAAGCGGTGGCGGCCGGCGTCGTTGGCAAACAGCACCTCCACGTCCCGGAACAGGTGGCGGGCGCCGCCCTGGCGCTCGTCGATCAGGGTCACCTGTGCCTGTTGCAGGCCGATCAGCGGCTGCTGCAGCAGCAGTTGCAGCAGCGGCGCCCCGTCACCGGTCGCGTCGGCGCTGCCGCCGACCAGGGAGAAATGGCCATCGGCACCGCGGCGCAGACTGGCCTGCACACCCACCACGTAGACGGCGCGCGTCGACCAGCGGCGCTGCAGCAGGGAACCGAGGGGGTCGAGCGCGACGCGGATCTTGTCCACCACGAGGTCGCTGCCACCCGCACCGGCGCCTTCCACGTGCACCTCGTTGAGCACCAGCACCGGCGACATGCCGCGCCATTCCGCATCCAGGCTGCCGATCCGCACCTGGTGGTGCAGCGCCTCGCTGACCGCGGCCTCGATCTCGCCGCGGTATTCGGACATGGCGGGCAGCAGCAGCCGCGCCGCCGACAGGGCGACGGCCAGCAACACCAGCGCTGCCGCCAGGCTCAGCCACAGCAGCGCACCGATTCGCTTGTAGATCACCACAGCTTCATGTCACTGCGGGCAGCGCCCCCTTTTTGTCCGTGCTCCGGGATGCGCCGTTGTTCACATCAGCACGACGTCGAAGTGCTCCTGCGAATAGAGCGCCTCGACCTGGAACTTGATGGGCTTGTTGATGAAGGCTTCCAGCTCAGCCAGGCTGGTCGATTCCTCGTCCAGCAGCAGATCGACCACTTCCTGCGACGCCAGTACCAGCAGCTGGCCGGCATCGAACTGGCGCGCCTCGCGCAGGATCTCGCGGAAGATCTCGTAGCACACGGTCTCGGCGGTCTTGATGGAGCCGCGGCCGCCACAGGTCGGGCAGGTTTCGCACAAGACATGCTCCAGGCTCTCGCGGGTGCGCTTGCGCGTCATCTGCACCAGGCCGAGACTGGAGATCTCGCTGATGTGGCAGTTGGCGTGGTCGCGCTCGATGTGCTTCTCCAGCGCCCGCAGCACCTGGCGCTTGTGTTCCTCCTGCTGCATGTCGATGAAGTCGACGATGATGATGCCGCCCAGGTTGCGCAGCCGCAGCTGGCGCACGATGGCCTGCGCCGCCTCCAGGTTGGTCTTGAAGATGGTCTCCTCGAGGTTGCGGTGACCCACGTAGGCGCCGGTGTTGACGTCGATGGTGGTCATGGCCTCGGTCTGGTCGATGACGAGGTGGCCGCCGGACTTGAGCTGCACCTTGCGGCCCAGCGCCTTCTGGATCTCGTCGTCGATGCCGTAGATATCGAAGATGGGGCGCTCGCCCGGGTAGTATTCCAGCTTGCCGGCCAGCTCGGGCGTGAACTGGGCGACGAAGGACTCCACGCGCTGGAAGGTCTCGCGCGAATCGATGCGCAGCTTCTCCACCTCGATGTCGGCGATGTCGCGCAGCACCCGCAACACCAGCGGCAGGTCCTCGTGCACCACGTCGCCGGGGCCGGCCTCGGGAATGCGCGCGGTGATGGACTCCCACAGCTTGTGCAGGAACTGCAGATCCGACTCGATGGCTTCCTCGCTGGCGCCCTCGGCGGCGGTGCGCAGGATATACCCCCCGCTGCGGTCGTCGCCGCGAACACGCAGGACGATATCACGCAGGCGCTGGCGCTCGGCCTCGGACTCGATGCGCTGCGACACGCCGACGTTGTCGACACCGGGCATGAACACCAGGTAGCGCGACGGAATGGTGATATGGGTGGTGAGGCGCGCGCCCTTGGTGCCGAGCGGATCCTTGATGACCTGCACCAGCAGCTGCTTGCCTTCGTGCAGCAGGCGGGTGATGTCTTCGCCGCCCGGCTGGATCTTCTCCTCGTCCACCGCCACCGCAATGTCCGAGGCGTGCAGAAAGGCGGCCCGCTCCAGCCCGATGTCCACGAAGGCCGCCTGCATACCCGGCAGCACGCGGCTCACCACGCCCTTGTAGATGTTGCCGACCAGGCCGCGCCGCCGCGCCCGCTCGATGAACACCTCCTGCAGGACGCCGTTCTCGACCATGGCGACGCGCGTCTCGCGCGGCGTCACGTTGACCAGCAGTTCCACACTCACTGTCGCGTCTTCCTTATCCCTGTCGGCCGCCGGCTGGCGGCAGCACATCGATACCGAATTCTTTCAGCAGCTCGGCGGTCTCGAACAGCGGCAGGCCCATGACGCCCGAATAGCTGCCGTCGATGCGTTCCACGAACACCGCGCCCAGGCCCTGGATACCGTAGCCGCCCGCCTTGTCGCGCGGCTCGCCGCTGTCCCAGTAGGCCGCCAGCTCCGCCTCGCTGGCGTCGCGGAACCAGACCTGCGTCTCGCTGATCCGCAGCGCCTCGCGAACGCCGACCAGCGCCACCGCGCTGAACACGCGGTGGTCGCGTCCGGCCAGGCGACGCAGCATGGCCAGCCCGTCGGCGCGATCGCGGGGCTTGCCCAAGGGTAACCCAGCCAGCACGACAGCGGTATCGGCGCCCAGCACCGGATATTCAGCCGCCTCCCCGAGGCTGTCGCGCACCGCCCGCGCCTTGGCCAGCGCCAGCCGCGCCACGTAGTCGCGCGGCGACTCGCCGGGCCGGTGGCGCTCGTCCACCGGCAGCACCTTCCGTACAGAATGGACGCCGATCTGCGCCAGCAGTTCACGCCGGCGCGGCGAGGCGGAGGCCAGTATGATCTGCGGGTCGCTCATGCGCGGTGGTAGGGGTGGCCGCTCACCAGCGTCCAGGCCCGGTACAGTTGTTCGGCGAGCACCACCCGCACCAGCGGGTGGGGCAGGGTCAGCGGTGACAGCGACCAGCGCTGCGAGGCGCGCTCGAGACAGGCCGGAGCCAGGCCGTCCGGGCCTCCGACCAGCAGACTGACGTCGCAGCCGCCGCCCAGCCAGCCGCGCAGCCGCTCGGCCAGCTGCCCGGTGGACCAGCCCTGCCCCAGCACATCGAGGGCGATGACCCGCTCACCGCGCCCCAGCGCCGCCAGCATGCGCCTGCCCTCCTCCTCTACTGCCCGCGCCGCCGGCGTCGAACGCCCGCGCCGGCCGGGGGCGATCTCCACCAGCTCCAGGGCGCACTCGCGCGGCATGCGCCGGGCGTATTCCCGGTAGCCGTCCCGGATCCAGCCGGGCATGCGGGTGCCGACGGCGAGCAGACGAATCTTCACGGTTTCATTTTTCGCTTGGATTGCTTCACCGCAAAGACACTGGAGCGCACGAAGGGAAAATCTTTGTCAACCGCGAAGGACGCGAAGGAAACAACCTCACCCCCGCTCCCGGTCGCGGCTCTCCTCGGTCACCGCCCAGAGTTTCTCCAGGGCGTAGAACTCGCGCACGCGCGGCTGCATGAGGTGCACCACCACGTCGCCGAGGTCGACCAGAACCCATTCGCCCTCGCGCTCGCCCTCCACGCCCAGCGGCTGCACGCCGGCTTTCTTGCAGGCCGTGACCACGGCGTCGGCCAAGGCGCGAACGTGGCGGTCGGAGGTGCCGCTGGCGAGGATCATGCGGTCGGTCACCGAGGTCATGTCGTGGACGTCCAGGTCGACGACGTCGACGGCCTTCATGTCGTCCAGCGTGCGCAGCACCCGTTGTCCCAGTTGTTCAGTGTTCAGCATTCAGATACAGATCCTGTTCGTAGATGTAATCCAGCACCCGGTCCGGCAGCAGGAAACGGGGGCTGCGCCCGTCTGCCAGCATGCGCCGGATGGCGCTGGCCGAGATATCCAGTTGCGTGACACGGATGCCGGCGATGAGGCCGGCCGCCTGTCCGTGCAGGGCATCGACATCGTCGACCCGCGCCCGCGCCACGCGCTTGAGCAGTTCACCCGATCGCGGCCAGCGGCTGCCGGGGCGTTCCATGACCAGCAGGTGACACAGCGCCGGGATGGCGTGCCAGTCGTGCCAGCTGTCCAGGCCCTGCAGGGCGTCCATGCCCAGCGCCAGGCACAGCGGTTCGTCGCCGATCTCCTCGCGCAGTTCGCGCAGGGTGTCGGCCATGTAGGACGGCCCGTCGCGGCGCAGTTCGCGGGCGTCGACGACCAGCGCCGGCTCGTCCTGCACGGCCAGCTCGAGCATCGCCAGGCGCTGCCCGGCCGAGGCCTGCGGCGGATGCCGGTGCGGGGGCCGGCCGGCCGGCAGCAGTCGCACCTGGTCGATGCCGAGCGCCTGGCGCACTTCCAGCGCCGGTCGCAGGTGGCCGTAGTGGACGGGGTCGAAGGTGCCGCCGAGAATGCAGATCATCGGCCGGCGCGCCTGGCAGCGGGCAGAGCAGACATGGGGGCCGGGTCATTCCCGGATGTGGCCGTCTCCGAGCACGACGAACTTCTGCGTGGTCAGCCCCTCCAGGCCGACCGGCCCGCGGGCGTGCAGCTTGTCGGTGCTGATGCCGATCTCGGCCCCCAGCCCGTACTCGAAACCGTCGGCGAAGCGCGACGAGGCGTTGACCATCACCGAACTGGAGTCCACTTCGCGCAGGAAACGCCGCGCGCGGCCCAGGTGTTCGGTGACGATGGCGTCGGTGTGCCGTGAGCCGTGCTTCTCGATGTGATCCATGGCGGCGTCCAGGTCGTCGACCACCCGTATCGACAGGATGGGCGCCAGGTACTCGGTGTCCCAGTCGGTCTCGGTGGCCGGCGTGACATCCGGCAGGATGGCGCGCGTGCGTTCGCAGCCGCGCAGTTCGACGCCGGCCTCGCGGTAGCGCGCGGCCAGCGGCGGCAGCACCCGGTCGGCGATGCCGGCCGCGACCAGCAGCGTTTCCATGGTGTTGCAGGTGCCGTAGCGCTGGGTCTTGGCGTTGTAGGCCACCCGCACCGCCTTGTCGATATCGGCCTGGTCGTCGATGTAGGTGTGGCAGACACCGTCCAGGTGCTTGATGACGGGCACCTTCGACTCGCGCGTGATGCGCTCGATCAGGCCCTTGCCGCCACGCGGGATGATGACGTCGAGACAGGCGTCCATCTGCAGCAGCTCACCGACCGCGGCCCGGTCGGCGGTTTCCACCACCTGCACCGCGGCAGCCGGCAGGCCGGCGGCCTCCAGGCCCTGGCGAATGCAGCGCGCGATGGCCTGGTTGGAATGCAGCGCCTCCGAACCGCCACGCAGGATACAGGCGTTGCCCGACTTCAGGCACAGCCCGGCGGCGTCCGCGGTCACGTTGGGGCGGGACTCGTAGATGATGCCGATGACCCCCAGCGGCACCCGCATGCGGCCGACCTGGATGCCGGACGGCCGGTAGTCGAGGTCGCCGATGCTGCCGACCGGGTCGGACAGGGCGGCGATCTGGCGCAGGCCCTCGGCCATGGCGTCGATGCGTGCATCGGTCAGTTCCAGCCGGTCCAGCAGCGCCGCATCCAGGCCGCGCTGGCGGCCGTTTTCCATGTCCTTGCGGTTTTCCGCCGCCAGCACCGCCCGTTCGGCCAGCAGGGCGTCGGCGATGGCGTTCAGCGCGGCGTTCTTGGCACCGGTCTCGGCCGCGCCCATGAGGCGCGCGGCGGCCCGCGCCTGCTCGCCGAGACGGCGCATGTAGGCGCTGACATCGAGATTCATGGATTCGGCCTGTGCACTCATCTGCGTCGACCCGGTTACCCTCTGCTATACAAAACGTTGCACGCCGAAACGCAGGCCGAAGCGAAGTCCCGCCTGCGGTCAGCAGAAAAATCAGGCGCTTGGCCGGAGGATATCCGCCCCCGCCAGGCGCAGGGTCAATTGTAACAGTTCGTCCCAGGGTCTGCCCGCGGCGCGGCCCTTGACCACACGGTCGATCCGCGCGCACTGCGCCAGCAGGTCGAGCAGTTCGGGCCGGGACAGCCGCTTCAGTGCACCGCCCACCGCCGCCTTGCGCTTGTCCCAGACCCGGTGTTTCGCCAGCACCCGGCCGATCTGGCCGCCGCCCGCCAGTTCGGCGGCCATGGCGGCCAGGGTGCGGATCTCGCGCGCCAGCGCCCACAGCACCAGCACCGGCTCCACGCCCTCGGCGCGCAGGCCGGCCAGCATGCGCTGGCTGCGCCCGGCTTGCCCCAGCAGGGCCGCGTCCACCAGGCCGAAGATATCGTAGCGGCTGCTGTCGATGACCCGTGCCGCCACCGCGTCGGCGTCGACCGGCCCCGGCCCGCCGAGCAGGAACAGTTTCTCGATCTCCTGGGCGCAGGCCAGCAGGTTGCCTTCCACGCGGTCCGCCAACAGCGCCACCGCATCCGGCGTCGGCTGCATGCCGGCAGCGCGCATGCGGCGCTCGATCCAGGCCGGCAGTTGCGCCGCCTCCACCGGCCACACCGGCACCGACACGCCGGCCGTCTCCAGCGCCTGCACCCACTTGCTGCGCCGCGCCGCCGGTTCCAGCTTGCCGCTGACGATCAGCAGCAGGGTGTCTTCAGGCGGCCGCTCGCACCAGGCCCGCAGCGCCCTGGCGCCCCTGTCGCCCGGCTTTCCGGTCGGCAGGCGCAGTTCCAGCAGCCGCCGCTGGGCGAACAGCGACAGGCTGTCGGAAGCGGCCTGCAGGCTGTCCCAGTCGAAGCCGGGCTCGACGCTGAACACCTGGCGATCACTGCAGCCCTGCGCCCGGGCCGCGGCCCGCACCGCGTCGGCGCATTCGCCGACCTGCAGGGGTTCGTCGCCGTGGATGAAATACAGCGGCGCCAGCCCGCGCTGCAGGCTGGCCTGGAGCTGTTCGGGCCGCACCTGGCTCATCGGAAACCGGTGGCGGCGCCGATGCGGGTGATGATCTGGCGCGCCAGGCTGGCGCGCATCTGGCGACGGATGTCACTGGCCTCCTCTTCCTTGCCGAGCACCTGGGTTTCGTCGAACACGAAGTCGCGCGCCATGCGCAGCGACTGCGGCGCCACCAGCACCTTGCCTGCCGGGTCCAGCAGCTCGAAGCGGACCTCCTCGAACAGTTCGTATTCGCTGGCGCGGCCGCTGCTGCCCACCGACAGCACGCGCTGGCGGGCGCGCTGGGAAAGGATGTGTATCACGGCCGTCGCCTCCTTGCGATCGTCGGTGATGCGCGCACCGGCCGACTGCAGCTCGCGCCGCAGGGCGGCGGCGATGCCGGCATAGGGCGCCTGGGCCTCGATGTAGGTGACCGCCAGCACCGGCGGCAGGGTCACGGTGCCGCGAAGCTGGAAGCCACAGGCGGACAACAGCGCCACCAGCAGCACCGGCAACAACAGGCGCGTCGGCGCCGCGTGGCTCATCCCACCACCAGGTTGACCAGCCGGCCCGGCACCACGATCACCTTGCGCAGGGTCTTGTCGGCGACGAAACGCTGCACGTTCGGCTCCGCCAGGGCGGCGGCCTGGATGGCGTCCTGGCCGGCATCGGCAGCGAGCGAGATGCGGCCGCGCATCTTGCCGTTGACCTGCACCACCAGCTCGACGCTGTCCTTGACCAGGGCGTCCGGGTCGGCCTGCGGCCAGGCCTGGTCCACGATCAGGCCCTCGTGGCCCAGCGCCTGCCACAGCACCTGGGCGATGTGCGGCACGATGGGCGACAGGGTCAGCACCACGAATTCCAGCGCCTCCTGCAGCAGCGCCCGGCCGCTGTCCGAGTCGTCCCCGAAGCGGCTCAGTTCATTGAGCAGCTCCATGTTGGCGGCGATGGCGGTATTGAAGGTGTAGCGCTGGCCGACGTCGTTGCCGACCTTCAGCAGGGTCTCGTGCACTTTGCGGCGCAGGGCCTTCTGGCTGTCGTCGAGGGCCCCGCCATCCAATGCGGCGGCGGCCGGACCGCCGGCGACATGCCCCTGCACCAGTTTCCAGAGTCGTTTCAGGAAGCGATGGGCGCCCTCCACGCCGGCGTCCGACCATTCCAGCGACTGCTCGGGCGGCGCCGCGAACATCATGAACAGGCGCACGGTGTCGGCGCCGTAGCGGTCGATCAGCGCCTGCGGGTCCACCGTGTTGCCCTTGGACTTGGACATCTTGGCGCCGTCCTTGTTGACCATGCCCTGGGTCAGCAGGCGCACGAAGGGCTCGTCGCCCAGCACCAGGCCCATGTCACGCATCAGCTTGTGGAAGAAGCGCGCGTACAGCAGGTGCAGCACGGCGTGTTCGATACCGCCGATGTACTGGTCCACCGGCAGCCAGTAGTGGGCGCGGTCGTCGAGCATGACCTGGTCGTTGTCGGGACAGGTGTAGCGGGCGTAATACCAGGACGACTCGAAGAAGGTGTCGAAGGTGTCGGTCTCGCGCTCGGCCGGCCCGCCGCAGTCCGGGCAGGTGGTGTCGATAAACTCGCGCATCTTCTTCAGCGGCGAACCGGCGCCCTCCGGCACCACCTCGGTGGGCAGCACCACCGGCAGCTGATCCTCGGGTACCGGCACCGAGCCGCACTCGGGGCAGTTGATGATCGGTATCGGGCAGCCCCAGTAGCGCTGCCGCGACACGCCCCAGTCGCGCAGCCGGTAGTTGACGGTGCGCAGGCCGCGGCCGTGCTCCTCCAGCCAGCCCGCAATGGCGTCGAAGGCCTGCTCCGAGCTGAGGCCGTCGAAGGGACCGGAGTTGCGCAGCACGCCCTTGTCGGTGAAGGCCTGCCGCTCCACGTCGGCTTCGACCGACGCGTCGGTGGGGAACACCACCTGCCGGACGGGCAGGCCGTAGGCGCGCGCGAATTCCCAGTCGCGCTGGTCGTGGGCGGGCACCGCCATGACGGCGCCGGAGCCGTATTCCATGAGCACGAAGTTGGCGGTCCACACCGGCACCGGCTCGCCGGTGACCGGGTGCAGGGCGCGGAAACCGGTGTCCATGCCCTTCTTCTCCAGGGTGGCGATGTCGGCCTCGGCCACCTTGGTGTGGGCGCATTCCTCGATGAAGGCGGCCAGCGCCGGGTTCTCCCGTGCGGCTTCCTTCGCCAGCGGGTGTTCGGGCGCCACCGCCACGTAGGTGACGCCCATGAGCGTGTCGGGACGGGTGGTGAACACGTCCAGCGGTTCGTCGCGGCCTTCCACCTCGAAGCGCAGCTCCACGCCCTCGGAACGGCCGATCCAGTTGCGCTGCATGGTGCGGACCTGCTCCGGCCAGCCATCGAGTTCGTCCAGGTCGTCGACGAGCTGGTCGGCGTAGTCGGTGATCTTCAGGAACCACTGCGGGATCTCGCGCCGCTCCACCGGCGCCCCGGAACGCCAGCCCTTGCCGTCGATGACCTGCTCGTTGGCCAGCACCGTCTGGTCGACCGGGTCCCAGTTGACCACGGCGGTCTTCCTGTACACCAGGCCCTTCTCGAACAGGCGCACGAAGAACCACTGCTCCCAGCGGTAGTAGTCGGGGTCGCAGGTGGCCAGTTCGCGCGACCAGTCGTAGCCGAAGCCCAGGCGCTTCAACTGGCCGCGCATGTAGTCGATGTTGTCCCGGGTCCAGGCGGCGGGCGCCACCCGGTTCTGGATGGCGGCGTTCTCGGCCGGCAGGCCGAAGGCGTCCCAGCCCATGGGCTGCAGCACGTTTTTCCCCTGCATGCGCTGGTAGCGGGCGATGACGTCGCCGATGGTGTAGTTGCGCACGTGGCCCATGTGCAGCCGCCCGGACGGATAGGGGAACATGGACAGACAGTAGTATTTCTCGCGGCCCTCCTCCTCGCTGGCGCGGAAGGTGTCGTTGTCCTCCCAGATCCGCTGGACGCGGGCCTCGATCTCGGCGGGCTGGTACTCCTGTTCCATGGGGGCTTGGGGTCTCGATGGCAAAGGCGGAAGCATACCGTAGCCGGCGGCGGCCGAACAACCGGCTTCCCTGCCGGGTGTGTGGTGGGGTTCCAAGGCGCTGCGCCCGAACGCCAAGGCGCAAAGATCGCCAGGCCGGAATGAAACAAAAATCCTTTGCGTTCCTCCGCGTTCTTCGCGCCTTCGCGTCAGCTCTTGCGGCGGGCGAGGACGGCGCCGGCGAGGAACAGGAGCACACTGACTGCGACGGCGGGCGTATTCCCCCAGCGCACGTAGGGGGTGGCGCCGGCGCGGGGAACGATGTCGGCGGTGACGGTAGCCGCTTCGAACTGGGGACTGCGTTCGACGATGCGGCCGCGGTCGTCGATGATGGCGGAGATGCCGGTGTTGGTGGCGCGCAGCAGGTAGCGTTCCGTCTCGCGGGCGCGCATGCGCGCCATTTCCAGGTGCTGGTGGGGCGCCAGGGAGTCGCCGAACCAGGCATCGTTGGAGACGTTCACCAGCCAGGCGGCCTCCGGCAGGGCGTGTCGCAGCAGGTCCCCGAAGGCGATCTCGTAGCAGATGGACGCGCCGACCGGATAGCCGGCCGCCTGCAGCAGCGGCTGGTCGATGTCGCCGGCGCTGAAATCGGCCTCCGGCACGGGCAGGAAGTCCAGCACCCGGGCCAGCCAGTCACGCAGCGGCAGGTATTCGCCGAACGGCACCAGGTGAACCTTGTAATAGAAATGATCGGGCTGGTTGAGGCTGATGACGGCGTTGTAATAGCGCCAGCCGTGGGCACGGTCCAGCACCGGGATGCCGGTCAGCAGCCAGCTGCCGCGCGCCGCCATCTTCTCCCGCAAGGGGGTGAGGAAATCTGCCTCGACCTGGTCGTAGAAGGCCGGAATGGCCGTCTCCGGCCACACCACCACGCGGCTGTCGGGATGCCGCTCGGTCAGTTCCACGTAGCGATCCAGCGTGGCCTGCTGCTGGTCCGGCTTCCATTTCAGGTCCTGGGCGATGTTGCCCTGCACCAGGGTGGCCTGCAGCGGCGCGCCGGCCGGCCGCGTCCAGTGCTGCTGGCCGAGTTCCCGGCCGCCCAGCGCCAGCACCAGCAAGCCGGCCAGCGCCAGCCCGCGGGCGCGGCCGCCGCCGCGCGCCGCCCAGGCCAGCAGGCCGGCGGCCAGCGCCGCCGCCCAGCCGACGGCGTAGACGCCCGCCACCGGCGCCAGGCCGGCCAGCGGCGAATCGATCTGGCTGTACCCGAGGTCGAGCCAGGGAAAACCGGTGAACAGCCAGCCGCGCAGCCACTCCACCAGCGTCCACAGGGCCGGGAACAGCAGCAGGAAGAAGGCCGGGCGCGGCGCGTCACCGACACGCGCCGCCAGCCAGGCGAACAGCGCCGGGTACAGCGCCAGCGCGGCCACGAACAAGGCCGTCACCAACAGCGACAGGGCCAGGCCGGCGTCGCCACCGTACAGGTAGATGCTGATATAGACCCAGTAGACGCCGACGCCGAACTGGCCCAGACCGAACAGCCAGCCGTACAGGCCGGCGCGCCGCGGTGGCTGGCCGGCCAGCAGCAGGGCCAGGCCGGCCAGCGCCAGCACCGGCAGCGGATACCAGCCGAAGGGCGCGAAACCCAGCGGCACCGCCCCCCCGCACGCGAGCGCGGCGAGTGCACGCTGCGCCTGACCGGGTGAGCGGGACATGCTGGCGGGTGCCGGCTTCAGGCCGACTGCGCGGGACGCGTGGCGTCCGGGTTCTGCAGCAGGGTGACCTTGAGCATGTGGATGCGGCGGCTGTCTGCGTTCAGTACCTGGAAGGCGATGTTACCCAGGATGAGACTCTCGCCGCGCTTGGGCAGGCGCCCGAGCTTGTGGGTGACCAGGCCGCCGATGGTGTCGAACTCCTCATCGCTGAAGTCGGTGCCGAAGTACTCGTTGAAGTCCTCGATGGGGGTGACGGCCTTGATGGTGTAGTTGATGTCGCTGTACTTGCGTATCCAGCTGTCCTCGTCGATGTCGTGCTCGTCCTCGATCTCGCCGACGATCTGCTCCAGCACGTCCTCGATGGTCACCATGCCCGCCACGCCACCATACTCGTCCACCACGATGGCCAGGTGGTTGCGGCTGGCGCGGAACTCGCGCAGCAGCACATTGAGGCGCTTGCTCTCGGGTATGAACACGGCCGGGCGCAGCACCTCACGCACCGAGAAGGTGGCGCGCTCCTGCTCGGTACAGTAACGCAGCAGGTCCTTCGCCAGCAGCACGCCCGCTACCTCGTCCATGCTGTCGCCCACCACCGGAAAGCGCGAATGACCGGACTCGACGATCAGCGGCAGCAGTTCCTCGGGCGAGGCGTCGCGCTTGACCACCACCATCTGCGAGCGCGGGATCATGATGTCGCGCACCTGCATCTCCGACACCTGCAGCACGCCCTCGATCATGCCCTGGGCGTCGGCGTCGAACAGGCCGCGCCGCTGGGCGTCGCGCAACATCTGGATGAGCTGGTCGCGGTCCTTCGGCTCGCCGGAGAACACCTGGCTGATGCGTTCCATCCAGGAGCGCTGCCCCCGACCGTTGCCCTGCGGCTGTTCCTTCATGATCGTCCCTGTATCGTCTGTTGTCGGTGTGCCGTGGGGGTGGCGTTGCGGGGGGCGGCTGTGGGGAAACCTGGCGCAAAGACGCAAAGACGCGAAGGACGCAAAGCGTTTTGTTTCATTTCTCCCATGCGCCATTGCGCCTTCACGCTGGAAGACAGTGCTGTGGAAACCTGGTGGGGTTCGCTGCGCTCACCCCACCCCACGGGCGGCTTCGTCATGGGCAGGGTGGGGTGATCGCAGCGAACCCCACCAGGCGTTTCCAACGGAGGTCGAAACGGTTCAGGCATAGGGATCCCCGTATCCCAGCCCGGCCAGGATGCGTGTCTCCAGCGCCTCCATCTCCCGCGCCTCCACCTCGTCCTGGTGGTCGCACCCCAGCAGGTGCAGCACGCCGTGCACGGTCAGGTGCGCCCAGTGGGCCGCCTCGGGCTTGCCCTGTTCGCGCGCCTCGCGGCGTACCACGGGTACACAGATCACCAGGTCGCCCAGGTGTTCCGAGGGCACGCCCGGCGGCGCCTCGAAGGGAAAGGACAGCACGTTGGTGGGCCGGTCCTTGCCGCGATAACGGCGGTTCAGTTCCCGGCTCTCCGCTTCGTCGACCAGGCGGATCACCAGCCCGGCGGACACCGCCCGGCCGGTCAGCGCCGCCCCGGCCCAGCGCCCGAAATCGGCCTCGCCGGGCAGGCCGTCGGCCTCGCTGACGTACTGTACCTCCAGCGCCGTACCGGCGCCGTCAGCCGTGTTCGCCACTGCCGCGTTCATGTCTTTCGTAGGCATTGAGGATCTTCTGCACCATGGGATGGCGCACCACGTCGCGGGCGTCGAACCAGGTGAAACCGATGCCCTCGACCCGCTCCAGCACCTGGATGGCCTGCTTCAGGCCGGACTTCGTACCCCTGGGCAGGTCGATCTGAGTCACGTCGCCGGTCACCACGGCGGTGGAACCGAATCCGATGCGGGTGAGGAACATCTTCATCTGTTCGACGGTGGTGTTCTGGGCCTCGTCGAGGATGACGAAGGCGTCGTTGAGTGTGCGGCCACGCATGAAGGCCAGTGGCGCAATCTCGATCACACTGCGTTCCAGCAGCTTGCCGACGCGCTCGAAACCCACCATCTCGTACAGGGCGTCGTACAGCGGCCGCAGGTAGGGATCGACCTTCTGGCTCAGATCGCCGGGCAGGAAGCCGAGCCGCTCGCCGGCTTCCACTGCCGGCCGCACCAGCACCACGCGCCGCACTTCCTCGCGCTCCAGGGCCTGCACCGCGCAGGCCACCGCCAGGTAGGTCTTGCCGGTGCCGGCCGGACCGATGCCGAAGTTGATGTCGTGCCCAAGCATGTTGCGCAGGTATTCGCGCTGGTGCTCGCCGCGGCCCCTGATGAGGCAGCGGCGGGTGGTAATGACCAGCTCGTCGTCAGCGGGCGGCGCCGGCGCCTGCCGGCGCTGGTCGATACCGGCCTGCTGCAGGAACAGGTGCACGCGCTCCGGCGTGAG
The DNA here is from genome assembly GCA_026984835.1 of Thiohalobacter sp. Classification (GTDB taxonomy): domain Bacteria; phylum Pseudomonadota; class Gammaproteobacteria; order DSM-19610; family DSM-19610; genus JALSRI01. The sequence continues at coordinate 17,563 of JALSRI010000234.1, forward strand.
GGGGGCGTCGGCGGTGGCGTCGTACAGATCCTGCAGCACCTCGCCGGCGACCCGCGGGCTGCTGTCGCCGCCGACGATCTGGAAACGGTTGCCGCGGTTGCTGATCTCCACCTGCAGGCGCTTTTCCAGCTGCCGCAGGTGCTCGTCGAACTGCCCGCACAGGCTCGCCAGCCGCTGGTTGTCGGCCGGCTCAAGGGTCAGGGTGAGGGATTCGGGTTCAGGGTCCAAGGCGTCGTTCGATGGCGGGGCTCAGCCCCAGTTGACAGCATTATCGGCGAAACCGGCGTCGTCTGCAGCAAGGAATTCACCGCGCAGGGAGTTGGGCAGCGCCTCGGTGATGCGCACCCGGGCGAAACGGCCCGCCAGGGCCGGCCCGGCGTCGAAATTCACCACCCGGTTGTTGCCGGTGCGGCCTGCCATCCGGCGCGGATCCTTCTTCGACGGGCCCTCCACGAGGACCCGCTGTTCGGTACCGACCATGGACCGGCTGATGTCGGCCGCCATGGCGTTGATGCGCGCCTGCAGGCGCGCCAGGCGCTGCTTCTTGACCTCCAGCGGCACGTCGTCCGGCAGTTCGGCGGCCGGCGTGCCGGGACGGCGGCTGTAGACGAAGCTGAACGAATGGTCGAAGCCGATGTCTTCGATGAGCTGCAGGGTGGCCTCAAAATCGGCCTCGGTCTCGCCGGGAAAACCGACGATGAAATCGGACGACAGGCTGATGCCGGGCCGCGCCTCGCGCAGCCGGCGCACGATGGCGCGGTATTCCAGCGCCGTGTGCCTGCGCTTCATCGCCGCCAGGATCCGGTCCGAGCCGCTCTGCACCGGCAGGTGCAGGTGGGCGACCAGTTCCGGCACCTCGGCGTGGGCCTGGATCAGGCTGTCGCTCATTTCGATGGGGTGCGAGGTGGTGTAGCGGATGCGATCGATGCCGTCGATGGCGGCCACGTAATGGATGAGCAGCGCCAGGTCGGCGGTGGCGCCGTCGTCCATCGGTCCCCGGTAGGCGTTGACGTTCTGGCCCAGCAGCGTCACTTCGCGCACGCCCTGGGCGGCCAGGCCGGCGCACTCGGCGATGATGTCGTCGAAAGGCCGGCTGACCTCCTCGCCGCGGGTGTAGGGCACCACGCAGAAGGTGCAGTACTTGCTGCAACCTTCCATGATGGAGACGAAGGCGGTCGGCCCCGCCGCCCGCGGTTCGGGCAGGCGGTCGAATTTCTCGATCTCGGGGAAGGATACGTCGACCAGGCCGCCGCGGCCGCTGCGCGCCGCGGCGATCATGGCCGGAAGCCGGTGCAATGTCTGGGGACCGAACACCAGGTCGACGAAGGGCGCGCGCTCGCGCAGCGCCTCGCCTTCCTGGCTGGCGACACAGCCGCCCACGCCGATCACCACCCGCGGCCGGCGCGCCTTGATCTCGCGCCACTGGCCGAGCTGCGAGAACACCTTTTCCTGTGCCTTCTCGCGGATGGAACAGGTGTTCAGCAGCAGCACGTCGGCCTGCTCGGCACTGGCCACGCGCTCGTAGCCGCCGGCCTCGGCCAGCAGCTCGGCCATCCGCGACGAGTCGTACTCGTTCATCTGGCAGCCGTGCGTCTTGATGAAAAGCTTGTCGGACATACGGTTTTCGCAAACCCCAGGGGGCGCTCAAAGTACGTTAAACACGGGGAAAAATCCACCCGCAGCGCCCCGAGGAAGCAGCAGGGCGAATGACCGCCGGCGTTCGGGTGGCTTTGGCCTTCTCTTGCAAAGGATAGCCACGGAAAGCACGGAAAACACGGAAAACACGGAAAACACGGACAAAGAGCCGATTGTGCTGGCGCGCTCCGCGCGCCGCAAAATGCAAAAAACTGTTTTTTCCGTGTTTTCCGTGCTTTCCGTGGCTATATCAAG
>JALSRI010000235.1 GCA_026984835.1 Thiohalobacter sp.
AAACACGGGGAAAAATCCACCCGCAGCGCCCCGAGGAAGCAGCAGGGCGAATGACCGCCGGCGTTCGGGTGGCTTTGGCCTTCTCTTGCAAAGGATAGCCACGGAAAGCACGGACAAAGAGCCGATTGTGCTGGCGCGCTCCGCGCGCCGCAAAATGCAAAAAACTGTTTTTTCCGTGTTTTCCGTGCTTTCCGTGGCTATATCAAGGCCCTCTCTCGGGATTCGGTTGAAGCCGGCCTGTAAGCCGGGTTCTGTCGTGGACAGCCATTCATCTGGGATGCGCGTCGCCGCGCACCTCGAGCGACCTACCCGGGAACGGCGCGGGCCGCGCCTGTGTTCCCCTATTTGGTCTTGCTCCGGGTGGGGTTTACCCTGCCGCCCCTGTTGCCAGGGACGCGGTGCGCTCTTACCGCACCTTTTCACCCTTGCCTGTGCGCCCGTCGCGGGGACGGGGCCATCGGCGGTGTGTTTTCTGTGGCACTTTCCGTGGACTCGCGCCCCCCAGGCGTTACCTGGCACCCTGCCCTGTGGAGCCCGGACTTTCCTCCACGGCACATGGCCGCAGCGGCTGTCCGGCCGGCTTCAGGCATCATTGTTGGGGCTGGTGCCGGGAAACACAAGGCCTGTCGAATCCTCTTACAACCCTGTCGCACAGGCCCTCCACCCGCCGCTTTCCACTAACCTACTGTCAAGCATAAAGAAATCGCTGTAACTGACCGAAGCGGACAGCCGCCCGGTTTGTCGACAAACTTTACATCAGCTGCTCTGACAGGTTTGTCATACCGACTCAACCTGCTGATTCGGAAGCCATAAACACCATCCATAAAACCGGCATCGAACTTGCTTGAACTGGTTCCACAACAAACCAAAGTACATTGCAGGGTAGTCCGCCACCATGAAGAAAAGGAAATCCTCACTCGCAGCCGGCCTGCTCTGGCTCTGTGCGTTCCCCGCCCACGCCGCCATCATCCATCTGTCCGGCGCCACCGTCGACTTCTTCTACGACGACAGCCAGCCCGGCATGGCCGTGTACGGCACGCTCTCGGCCGTGGGCGATTCGATATTCGCCACCCCCACCGGTTTCCTGGCCAGCGCCACCAACGGCGCCAGCGACAGCATCAACCCCATCGGCACGGTGACCGTGGTCGCCAGGAGCGGCTACCGCTTCGACTCGGTGCTGGTGGCCCAGCAGGGCGACTACAGCCTCAGCGACCCGGGCTCATCCGTCGGCGTCACCGCCAGCCTGACCGTCTCCGACAATACCAGCCCGGTGCCGCTGGCTCCGATCCAGTCGAACCTGACCAGCAGCAGCGACTTCACGCTGGCGGACGGCGCCCTGCACGAATGGCAGAGCAGCGTCACCACCGACCTCAGCATGGCAAGCTGGCAGGGAGTCACATCCATCGATCTGACGCTGGACAGCCTGCTGAGCGCGACCGCCAGCGCCAGCGGCGCCGCCGCCATTCAGGCCAAGTTCGTGGGTGGCGGCCTGGTGACCATCAACACCACGCCGGTGCCCCTGCCGGCCAGCCTCTGGCTGTTCGCCACCGGCCTGGCCCTGCTCGGCCGCTGCTTGAAAACGAACGCCGGCGCATAGATCATGTATGCCGTGCGCCCTGAACCCATCGAAGCAATGTCAAAAGACAAGGAACGACTGCAAATGAACCGGATCATCGCACCGCTGTTCGCCGCCCTGTGCGGCCTGTTTTCGCTGCAAGCCCCTGCCGCCACGGTCACCGTGTTCGGCACCGACGTCTCGTTCACCTACGACGATGCGACCCTGTTCGGCAGCGCCAACGTCATCGGCAACAGCATTTTCTTCCTGCCGACCAGTTTCCGGGCCCAGTCCGACAACGGCGCCGGGGCGGTAACGGCAAGCGCCACGCTCAATATCGAGGTGAAGGCCATCACCCCCGGTTATGCCATCGACAGCTTCCTACTGCAGGAGAGCGGCGACTACCTGCTGTCGGGCGCAAGCGCCTCGGTCAGCGCCTCCGGTCGCCTGCAGGTCACCAGCAAGACTACGCTGAACGGGGTGCTGCCGTTCAACGACGCCCAGATCTTCAACGTCGGCGGCCTCACCACCCAGGGAGCCGCCACCAACTGGAGCGGTTCGACCGGGGTGGACCTCGGCACCATCGCCGGCTGGGGTTCGGACACCAACGTGATCGCCCAGATCCAGAACAATCTCTCCGCCACCACCCTGGCCAATGGCGAAACGGCCTGGATCCAGAAGAAATCCGGCGCCATCGGCCTGGTCGTCAACCCGGTACCGGTGCCGGGCGCCGTGTGGCTGTTCGGTTCCGGCCTGCTGGCGCTGGTGGGCTGGGCGCGCCGGCGCTGACCCCGCCTTTTCCGGCTCGGTGAAAAAGGCGGCCCGGGGCCGCCTTTTTCATGCCTGCCAGGCTCAGGCCCGTCGCCTGCCGGGCCGCTTGAGTAACCGCCAGGTCGCCTTGCCCAACCACTTGTTCAGGGGATGCTCGCGTTTCAGGAAACCAATGGCCGGTCGCCGTCTCCTGTCCATCTTGCGCGCCAGCTTGTGCAGGACCGGATGGTCGGGATCGAGGGCGAGCCCGCGGCACAGGGCCTCCCAGGCGCGGCGGCGGTGTCGGAAGCGCAGTTCGGCCAGCACCAGGTTGACGAACACCTCGGGCCGCACGCGCTCACGCCCGGCCGCGTGCCGGCACTGGTTCAGGCCACTGGGGTCGCCGCAGCGGATGAGCGACAGGCCCTGGCAGGAGGCGTAGACGTTGAGGTATTCGTCGTCGCGCGCCGCGCGCCGCTGCGCCAGCCCGAAATGGCGCGCCGCCGCCCGCCACTGGCGCTTGCGGAAGAACACGAGACCGAGGCGGTAGTCGTCACGCGCACGGCTGCTGCTGGATACCGTTTGATTCATGGTCGTCCCTTCCCCTGTATGCCGGCAATCCGTTTGCCGGCCTGGTGACCACCCGCTCCGGGACGCCGCCCGGAGCCGGCGTCACTTCCTGGATCGTGTGAACAGTTTTCTCATCCGCCCGGCCAGTCCGGACGGTTCCCGTTGTCCCGCCTGCGCCGGCCCCGGCCCGGCGGCCTCCTGCAACGGCAGGCCAGCTGCGATAGTGGCCAGCGATTCCAGAATCATGGCACGTGGACTGATGGCAAAACCGGTATCACGTCTCACTCTGGCGATGACTTCCATGGACAGCAGCGAGTGGCCGCCGGCTTCGAAGAAATTGTCTTCCACGCCGACGCGCTCATGGCCCAGCAATTCCTTCCACAGGTCGAGAAGATAGCGTTCCGCCGGCGTGCGCGGTCCTGCCGCCCCGGCCGGCCGTGCAACGCCGACGGCGAACGGCGCCGGCAGCGCCTTGCGGTCGACCTTGCCGTTGGGGGTCAGCGGGAAGGCGTCGAGCTCCACCAGCTGCTGCGGCACCATGTAGTCGGGCAGGAAGCGGCGCAGGTGCGCGCGCACCTCGGTGACGGTCAGTCCGCAGCCGGGCTCGGGCACCACGTAGGCGACCAGGCGCACGTCGCCGGGACGATCCTCGCGCACCTGCACGACGCACTGCGCCACCGCTTCGTGGGTGCCGAGCACAGCCTCGATCTCACCCGGCTCGATACGGAAGCCGCGCAGCTTGACCTGGTTGTCCATGCGCGCCTCGTATTCGAGCGTACCGTCGTCCCGGTAACGCACGCGGTCGCCCGTCCGGTACAGGCGCGCGTCGCCGCCGGCGAAGGGGTCGGGCACGAAACGTTCCGCGGTCAATTCCGGCCGCCGCAGGTAACCCCGGGTCACCCCGGCGCCGCCGATATGCAGCTCGCCGGGCACGCCGGGCGGCAGCGGCTGTCCCCGCGGATCCAGCACGTACAGGCGCGTATTGGCGATCGGCCGCCCGATCAGCGCATTGTCGGTCGCCCTGGTCAGCCGGTGGACGCTGGACCACACCGTGGTCTCGGTCGGACCGTAGAGATTCCACAGGCTGTCGCAGCGCGCCAGCAGGTCGGCGGCCAGCTCTCTCGGCATGGCCTCGCCGCCGCACAGCGCCCGGAAGTCCTGCCCACCCTGCCAGCCGGCCGCGATCAGCATACGCCAGGTCGCCGGGGTGGCCTGCATCACGGTGGCTCCGCTGGCTTCCAGCAGGGCGGCCAGGGCCATGCCGTCGCGCGCCGTCTGGGCATCCGCCAGCACGATACGACCGCCCACGACCAGCGGCAGGTAGAGCTCCAGTACCGCGATATCGAACGACAGGGTGGTGACCGCCACCAGCACATCGTCGGCGTCCAGCCCCGGCTGGCGGGCCATGGACAGCAGAAAATTGACCACGCAGCTGTGCGGCACCTGCACACCCTTGGGCTTGCCGGTGGACCCGGAGGTATAGATCACATAGGCGATGTCTTCCGGCGCGGGGCCGTCCCGCGGTGTGTCGGCGCAGGCGTCGATGTCCTGCCGGTCGGCGTCGATGCGCACCCGCGGCACGTCGACGGCCGGCAGGCGCTCCTCCAGCGACGCCTGGGTGAGCAACAGGCCGGCACCCGAGTCTTCCAGCATGTAGGCCAGGCGCTCGACCGGATAGTCCGGATCCAGCGGTATGTAGGCGCCCCCCGCGCGCAGCACGCCGAGTGCCGCGACCAGCATGTCGACGCCGCGCTCCAGGCTGATGGCGACGAAGCTGCCCGGTCCCACGCCCCGGCCATGCAGGTAGTTGGCCAGCCGCCCGGAACGCGCCGCCAGTTCGGCATAGCTGAGTTCGGCGTCGGCCGTCACCACCGCCACGGCCTCGCCCTGCGCCGCGGCGCGCTGCAGGAACAGGTCATGGACGCAGGTGTCCGGCGGCAGTTCCGCCGCCGTGTCGTTCCAGGTCTCCAGTACCCGGCGGCGCTCGTCGGCATCGAGCATGGCGAGGGTGCCGATGCGCTGCTGTGGCGCGGTGGTGGCAGACTCGAGCAGGGTGCCGAAGTGCCGCAGCAGGCGCACGGCAAAATCCCGCTCGAACAGGTCGCTGCTGTATTCCAGCACGCAGCGCATGCCCTGCCCGCTGTTGCGGACCCAGAGGCTGAGATCGGTGTGGGCGACGTCCACGTCGACCGGCAGTTCCGTGCACTGCAGATCCGCCAGCCGCAGCGGCTCCCGGTCCGCCTCCTCGTAGGTGAACAGCGCCTGGAACACCGGCGTGCGGCTGAGATCGCGCGCCGGTTGCAGTTCGGCCACCAGGCGGTCGAAGGGGACGTCCTGGTTCTCGTAGGCACCGAGGCAGACTTCGCGGGCACGGGCCAGCAGCTCGCTGAACGAGGGCTCGCCGTGGAGATCGATGCGCAGCGCCAGGGTGTTGACCAGGAAGCCGATCAGCCCGGCCGTCTGCGGCTGCGCACGGTTGGCCACCGGCGTTCCGATGATGATGTCGTCCTGGCCGGAATAGCGATACAGCAGTGTGGCGAACGCCGACACCAGCAGCATGAACGGCGTGACGCGCTGCTCGGCCGCCACGCGACCGACGGCGTCCGCCAGCCCGGCCGGGATGTCCAGCGTCACCGAACCGCCGCGGAAACTCTGCTCCGCGGGCCGCGGATGGCTGGTGGGCATCTCGAGCACCGGCAGCTCGCCGTGCAACTGCCGCTTCCAGTACGCCAGCTGCCCGGCGGGTGCGTCGCTCTCCATCCAGGCCTGTTGCCAGGCGGCGTAGTCCGCGTACTGCACCGGCAGCGGCGGCAGCTCCGGCGCGTGACCGGCGACGGCCGCCTGGTAGCAGGCGGCCAGCTCGCCCATGAACACCCCCACCGACCAGCCGTCGAAGACGATATGGTGGACCACCACCAGCAGCACGTGATCGTCCGGCGCCAGGCGCAGCAGCTGCACCCTCAGCAAGGGACCGCGTGACAGATCGAAAGGCCGCGCCACCTGCGCGCGATACAGTGCGGGCGGCAGCCCGTCCGTCTCCGGCACGGGCACCTCGACGTCGACGACGGGAAGCTCCAGCCGCCAGTCGTTGCCGGTCACCTGGCGAGGCGTGCCCGAGGCGCTGTCGAAGGTGGTGCGCAGTATTTCGTGGCGGGCAACGAGGGTGTTCAGGCAGTCCTCCAGCAACGCCGCGTCCAGCTCGCCCCGCAGGCGGTAGGCGAACGGCAGGTTGTAGACGCTCGCGCCCGGCTCCAGCTGGTCCAGGTACCACAGGCGCTGCTGGGCGAACGACAGGGGCAGGTCGCCGCCGCGCGGCAGCGGCCGCAACTCGACGCCGGCCGCCGGCCGCGCCGGTTCGGCGGCCGCCAGCTGCTGCAGCAGGGCCGCCTTGTTGGCGGCGATGGCCTGCTTGAGTTCCTCGGTCATGACGCCTGCGGGGGCGTTGCACAGCAGGCGCTCGCCCTCGGCGCGCAGTTCGATGCCGCGCGCCTGCAAGTCCTGCAACAACTCGACCGTGTTCAAAACTCGAACTCCTCGCGCTCCTGCCCGCCGCCGGGCAAGGCATCGATCTGTTGCGCCAGGGCGGCCACGGTCGGCGTCCGGAAGATCGACAGCAGCGGGATATCGACACCGAAGTCGTCCCGCACCCGGGCGACGACGCGGGTGGCCAGCAGCGAATGCCCGCCGATTGCGAAGAAGTCGTCCGACACCCCCACCCGCTGCAGGCCAAGCACCTCTGCCCAGATCTGCGCCAGCCGCTCCTCTGTCGGCGTGGCCGGCGCCTCGCCCCCCGCCGCCGATGCGGCCCGGCCGCCGGCTTCCGGAACCGGCAGTCGCGCCCTGTCCACCTTGCCGTTGGGGGTCAGCGGAAAGGCCTCCAGCATCACGAAGGCGGACGGAATCATGTACTCGGGCAGTTCGCCGCGCAGATACTCGATCAGGCGCCCGGCGGCTGGCGCCCGACCCTCGCCGGCCGCCAGCACATAGGCCACCAGGCGCGGCTGGCCCGGCACGTCCTCGCGCACCATCACCAGCGACTGCGACACCTCCGGCAGCCGGTCGAGCAGGGCCTCGATCTCTCCTGGCTCGATGCGGAAACCGCGCAACTTGATCTGGTGATCCAGGCGGCCGATGTACTCGATGTTGCCGTCGGGCAGGCGGCGAACCAGGTCGCCGGTGCGATACAGGCGCTCACCGGGGTTGAAGGGGTCGTCCACGAACGCCCCGGCCGTGAGATCGTCACGGTTGAGGTAGCCGCGCGACAGGCAGATGCCGCCCACGCAGAGTTCCCCCGGCACACCGACCGGTACCAGTTGACGCCGTTCATCCAGCACGTAGAGCCGGGAGTCCGCCAGCGCCCTGCCGATGGGTACGCGGCGCCCGTCGGAAAAATCACCCGGCAACGCCGCCAGGTCGCAGCAGCTCACCGCAATGGTGGTCTCCGTCGGGCCGTAGGAATTGAGCAGCGGTATGTCGCGGCCCACCAGCCGAAACCAGCTCGCCACCCGTTCCGGCACGGCCTTCTCGCCGCCGATCACCACGGCGCGCACGCTGGCCGGCAGGGCCAGCCCCTCGTGTTCCATGCCGCCCACCAGGTCGTGCCAGTAGGCCGTCGGCAGGTTGATCAGGGTAATGTCCCAGTCCTCGCAGGTGCGCAGGAAGCGGCCGGCCGATTCCAGCATGGCGTCGTCGCGCAACACCAGCTCCGCGCCCGCCACCAGGGTGGAGAAGATTTCCTCGACGCTGGTATCGAAACTGATGGACGAGAACTGCAGCGCGCGGTCGGCATCCGTCAGTCCGTAGACGCCCACGACACAATCGATGTAGGCGGTCAGCGAGCCGTGCTCGATCTGCACACCCTTGGGCTGGCCGGTGGAACCGGAGGTGTAGATCACATAGGCGAGGTCACCGGGACGGACGTCGACGCCCGGATTGGCGGCCGCCGGGGCGGCGCCCGACGCAACCGTCTCCACGTTCAGGACCTGCGGCCCGCCCGACGGCAACGAGGAGGCGATGGCGTCGCGGCTGAGAATCAGGGGCATGGCCGCGTCGCCGATCATGAACCGCACCCGTTCCTCGGGATAGGCCGGGTCGATCGGCACGTAGGCTGCGCCGGCCTTGAGCACGCCCAGCACCGCGACCGGCAGTTCGACACAGCGGTCCAGGTAGACGCCGACCAGATCGCCGCGGCCCACGCCCGCGGCCAGCAGGCGGGCGGCCAGGGCGTTGGCGGCCCCGTTCAGTTCGGCGTAGCTCAGCCGCCGCCCGCCGTGCCGGAGCGCCGGTGCACCCGGCCGCTGCGCCGCCTGCCGCTCGATCAACAGATGTACCGGAGCGTCTTCGAATACGCTGGCCGCGTCGCCCGAAGCGCCATCCAGCAGCAGACGTCTTTCCGCCTCGTCGAGCATCGACAGGCCGTGCACGGGCCGGTCGGGGTCGGCGACGACGGCCCGCAGCAGGTTGGTGAAATGCCCGAGCATGCGGTCGATGGTGGCGTCGTCGAACAGGTCGGTGTTGTATTCGATGGCGCCGGTCAGGCGCGCCGCGCCCGCCACCATGGCGATGTCGAGATCGTACATGGCCGTACCCTTCTCCACCGCCATGACAGACACCTCCAGGCCCTCGATGGCGAGGTTGGCCACCATGTCCTCCTGGTGCAGCTCGAAGCCGACCTGGAATATGGGGTTGTGGCTGAGATCGCGCTGTGGATGCAGTTCCTCGACCAGCTTCTCGAAGGGCAGGTCCTGTTGCGAGAAGGCCTCCATCGCCGTATCCGACACCTGCTGCAGCAGTTCGGTAAAGGTGAGAGGCGCGGAGAAATCCGCTCGCAGCACCACGTTGTTGGCGAAACAGCCGATCAGGTTCTCCAGCTCCGGCCGGCTGCGGTTGGAAACCGCGGTGGCCACCGCAAAGCTGGTCTGCCGCGAGTAACGGAACAGCAGCACCTGGTAGGCCGCCATCAGCAGCGTGTACAGGGTGACGCCCTGTCGGCCGGCCAGCGCCTGCAGGGCCGCCGACAGTTCGTCGTCCAGCTCGAAACAGCGGGTCCGGCCGTGGAAGCTCTCGACACCGGGGCGCGGCCGGTCGGTCGGCAACTCCAGCACCGGCGGAAGCCCGGCGAGTTTCTGTTTCCAGAAGTCCACCTGGTCCTGCAGCGAGCGGCTGTCCACCCGCAGCCGCTCCCAGGCCGCGTAGTCCGCGTACTGCACCGGCAGCGGCTCCAGGCCGGCGCTGTCGGCACCGGCGCGGATCGCTTCGTAGTGAGCCTTCAGTTCCCGGGCAAAGATGGCATCGGAAAAACCGTCGGTGACGAAATGGTGCAGTACCACCACCAGCAGGTGATCCTGGTCGCCCAGGCGCAGCAGTTCGGCGCGCAACAGCGGACCGGCCTCCAGATCGAACGGCCGGCAGGCGATGCGGGTGGCCAGCGCCTGCGCCGCCGCTGCGGGATCATCGCTGCCCGACAAGTCGGTCAGCGGCAGTTCGAAACCATCGAAAGGCCGGACATGCTGAAAAGCCTCGCCATCGCGGTAACAGCAGCGGGTGCGGAGCACATCATGGCGACGCAGAATCCGGGCCAGGCTGCGCTCCAGGGCACCGGCATCCAGCACACCGCGCAGGCGCATGCAGCGCTCGACGTTGTAGGCCGGGCTGTCGGGCACCAGGCGGTTCAGGAAGGCCAGGCTGCGCTGGATATAGGAAAGCGGCGCCCCGGCACCGTCCGGCAGGCGTTCGATGGGCAGTTGTGCCAGGTCGATGTCCTGCCGGCGCGCCAGCACGCCCAGCAGCTCGCGCTTGACCGGCGACAGTGCCTGCATCTGTTCGTAGAGGGTGGTCATGATCGTTCCCGTCCTGGAAATCCTCTGCTTCGGCAGGATCGCGGCCGCCGCAGCACATGTTCGTTTTCTGCTTCCCGACTGTCATGGTGGGCCTTGCGCGGCCTATTTTACCAGACTCCGACCAGGGCCACTCAGTCCTCCGGCTCCTCCTCCAGGGTGTTGCGCCAGCGCTGGTCCTGGCGCACGAACAGCCGCTCGGCCTGCGGCGGTCCCCAGCTGCCGGCCGGGTAGGTCTGGATGAAGTCGCGCTCCACCGCCCACACCTTGAGGATCGGGTCCACCACCCTCCAGGCCCAGCTGACCTCGTCGTAGCGCAGGAACAGCGAGTGGTCGCCGTCGATCACGTCCAGCAACAGGGCCTCGTAGGCGTCGAGCTGCGCCAGGTTGACCCCGCAGTAGCTGGCGTCCAGGCGCGTGGTCTCGGTGCGCATCTCCAGCCCCGTCTCCTTGACCTGCATCTCGATGCGGATGCACTCGTTGGGCTGGATGTTCATCAGGATCCAGTTGGGCCGGATGCGTTCGATCTGGGTCTCGCGAAACAGCTGCTGGGGCGGGTGCTTGAAGCGGATGGCAACCATGGAGTTGCTCTTGGCCATGCGCTTGCCGGTGCGCAGGTAGAACGGAATATTGCGCCAGCGCCAGTTGTCGATGAACAGCTTGAGCGCCGCATAGGTTTCGGTAACGCTGTGCGCCGGCACGCCGGGTTCCTCCAGGTAACCGGGCACCTTCTCGCCGTTCACCACGCCGGCAGCGTACTGGGCCCGGAAGGCGTGGGCGTTGACCGCGCTCTGGGGAATGGGGCGGATGGAGCGCAGCACCTTGACCTTCTCGTCACGCAGCGATTCCGCATCCAGGGAGGCCGGTGGCTCCATGGCCACCAGCGTCAGGAGCTGCAGCAGGTGGCTCTGGATCATGTCGCGCAGCGCGCCGGCGCCGTCGTAGTAGCCGGCCCGGCCCTCGGTGCCCTGCGCCTCGTTGTGGGTGATCTGCACATGGTCTATGTAGTTGCGGTTCCACAGCGGTTCGAGCAGGAGGTTGGCGAAACGGAACACCATGACGTTCTGGATGGTGCCCTTGCCGAGGTAGTGATCGATGCGGAAGATCTGCGATTCGTCGAAGTCGCGACTCAGGCGCAGGTTGAGCGCCTCGGCGCTCTCCAGGTCGTAACCGAACGGCTTCTCCACCACCAGCCGACGCCAGCCGCCGTCCTCCCGATTCAGGCCGACCACGCCGAGCTGGCGCGCCACCACACCGAAATCGGCCGGCCGGATGGCCATGTAGAACACCAGGTTGGGCGAGAACTCCGGCGTGCCCAGCAAGTGGTCGCGCAGACGCGGGTAGACCGTCTCGTCGCCCAGGTCACCACCAAAGAAATGCAGGCGCTGCAGAAACCGCTGCAGCACATCGGGCTCGGTGTGGCGCTCCGCCAGCCACTCGCCGACCTCGGCGCGCCACCTTGTATCGTCCCAGTCGCGGCGCCCGAAGCCCACCACCCGCACGCCCTCGGGCAGACGGCCCGCCGCGTCCAGCCGGTACAACGCCGGCAGCAGCTTGACCTGCGACAGGTTGCCGGTGGCACCGAAGATCACGAAAGTACAGGCATCCATCAGGCTGAAACCTCCTTATCCCTTGCCCACTACCGCATGTCCGCCGAAGCCCTTGCGCATCATGGCCAGCAGCTTGTTGGCGAAGTCGGCCTTGCCCTGGCTGGCGAAACGTGCCGCCAGCGCCTGGCAGATGACCGGCGCCGGCACGCCCTGGTCGATGGACTCGACTGCCGTCCAGCGGCCCTCGCCGGAGTCGGCGACCACGGGGGCGATATCTTCCATCGTCTGGTCCCGGGCCAGCGCCTGTGCGGTCAGGTCCAGCAACCAGCTGCGCACCACCGACCCGTGGCGCCAGATCTCGGCCACCCCGGCCAGGTCGATGTCGAACTCGCGCTTTCCCGCCAGCAACGCGAAACCTTCGGCCATGGCCTGCATCATGCCGTACTCGATGCCGTTGTGGATCATCTTGGTGAAGTGGCCGGCACCGGGCGGACCTACGTGGGCCCAGCCGCGGTCGGGCGCCGGCGCCAGCACCTTCAACGCCGGCTCGATCAGCGCGGCGGCGGCATCGCTGCCGCCGACCATCAGGCAGTAGCCATTGTCCAGCCCCCAGACGCCGCCGGAGGTGCCGGCGTCCATGAACAGGATGTCGTGCTCGGCGAACAGGGCGGCGCGCCGTTCGCTGTCGTGGTAGTTGGCGTTGCCGCCGTCCACCACCAGATCGCCCGCCTCCAGCAGGTCCAGCAGTTCCGCCAGATGCTGCTCGGTGACGGCTCCGGCCGGCAGCATCAGCCAGACCACGCGCGGCGCCTGCAGTTGTCCGACGGCGTCGGCCAGCGAGGCCGCCGGCAGCATGCCTTCTTCGGCCGCCAGGGTGTCGACGATCTCCCGGCTGCGGTTGTAGCCGACCACTTCGATGCCGCCGCGGCACAGGCGCCGCACCATGTTGCCGCCCATCCGGCCCAGCCCGATCATTGCCATGCGCATGCGTGTTCCCTCCCGAGAGCCTGCCCATCAGTGTCCAGTGTATCTCATCGACCGGCGGGGGAATGCCTTGACGCCCCGGCAGTGATCACGCACCCTTGCGTCCTCCGTTCCGCCATCGCCCGCAAGCCTCATGGACATCCTGTTCGC